>DMKD01000101.1 GCA_003454605.1 Spirochaeta sp.
TTCTGCCGTCAACCCATTTTATCAGATAGGGCTGTATAAATCCGTCAATATCAGGATATCTGCTGAAATCAATATTTGTATTAACTACAGGTGTATCAAGGCCTGTAAGGAATTTTTTCATTCCCTCATTGCCCTTATCAAACTCATGGTTCCCGAGGGTCATGGCATCATAATCTAGCAGATTCATAACATCGCGATCGGCAGTACCCTCGAATACAGTGTAATAAACTGTACCCATAACATAATCGCCGGCATCAAGCAGGAGAACATTATCAATGACCGATCTAACCTTATCAACCGTGTATTTAATCTTGGCAGCACCATATCGCCCTTTGTAGTCCTTATCAATATGAGAATGGACATCATTTGTGTGAAGAACCGTTAGAGACCATTCATCTGATACAGGGGCTTCCCGAACTCCCTCAGCAAACAGAGGTGAGAACAGCAGAAAAAATAGAAGAATAAAGAGTGTGGTTTTTTTCATATTCGACTCCTTTAATAATTAGATATATTATACACCCGATTACTAGAGGAGCGTTAATCCAAAATGAAATTATTATATTTCAGAATCTTCAGCCGCATCAAACTGCAGCCTCAAGCCGCCCTCTGCGGATAGCCTGCTCTGCTCGATGAAGTACTGAATTTTCAGGGCTGAATCAAAACCGGATACCTGGGCAGCCTCCCCCTTAATCACAGAGACAAAGACATCCTGTAGACTTGATTCCGGTTTTTCCGCCGGTATTTTTGCACTGCCTTCCGGAGAATAGAGGGTAAACTCATTTTCAGAAATACTCGTGTCGAGGGTCAGCATTCCATCTTCACCATAGACTGAAATGGTGAGCTGCTCATAGGGCCCTCCGGCTGTCCAGCTTCCGCGAATCACACCAGCTGCACCGTTTGCAAAATCGAGCTGACAGACAAATGTATCGCCGGCAGTAAGATCCAATTCCTGGTATTCATCAATTTCATTGAAACCGGCTATATTCTTTATCATCGCCGAGACCTCAGACGGCTCACCGCAGGAGGCAACAGCCAGTTCGTACAGGGTTGAGCCCAGCTCACCAATTGCCCCGGCAGAACCGGTTGCAGCCGACAGCCTCCAGATCAGCCTTTTTTCTTCATAGGGGTCATCAAGGATCGCCGCATCGAGGCGATTCTGCATCAATGACGCCTCAAAATACTTAATCCGGCCCAGAGAGCCGTTCTCGATATACTTCAGCGCGGATTTTACAACAGACATCTCCATGGCGCTGTGGTTCACCATCGCGACAAGCCCGCTTTCTCTTGCGGCACGCGTCATCTCAACTGCCTCCGCATAGCTTGAAGCAAGCGGATTCTCACAGAACACGTTGATCCCCCGGTTAAAAGCCTCCATCACCGCATTCATATGTTCCCCGTCGGGCACCGCAACAACGAGTGCATCTACAGCCTCGGCCTCAAGCATTTCAGCTAAATCAGGGTAGTAGGAGGGGATGCCGAATTCCTGTGCGGTATGCCGCGCGAGGGTTTCTTCCGTATCGCAGCATGCTGAAATCTCGACTTCATCAACCTTCAGGAACTCTCGTATATTGCTGCGCCCGGCACTTCCGCATCCGGCCACAGCTATCTTAATATCAGTATTTATCTCAATCATATATCCATTCTATCAGGAACCGCGGCCTCTCTCAACGCCCGGCAGGCGACAGACTGCCGTAAATACTGTATCATTGCTCTGTGAAAATATGGAAAAGCCCGGCGGGCATATTAAAACTTAAGAGATTCCCATTCGCAGGGGATGCGAGCCATCAGGCATGGGATGCGGCTGATGAATGGATAATAAACCGGTTTGCCGACTATCCGGCAGTTAAGACAAGACCTACAGCGATAGTCGGTGAGGCATTCGGAGTCCTGGGTACAGCTCTCGGCGGCGGAAAGATAACCGCCTTAAGCGACTCATTGATGTCGCTGCTCTCACTAGAAGAGAACCGCAAACTCAATCCTTCGGCTGACGGACCGCTGACAGTTATAAAAGCGGATACGGATTTTAATTCTCCTGATAAAGCTAAATTTGAAATGGCTGATAAATTAATCATCAGGCTGCCGAAAAACCTTGAGCTGCTTGAGGTTTATATCAGACTTTCACTCAGTCTTGCTGATGAAAACACGGAGATCTGGCTCGGAGGCATGGACAAGCGGTGGAACAGAGGCGTGCAAAAGATCACCGACAGGTACCTTGAAACAGCTGAAAGATTCCCATTTGTACGTCATGCAAGATGGATAAAGTACCGCATCAAAGCGGAATCTGAGAAGCCGGCCTCATCGTTCAAGTCAGGCGAATGGGAACTCGAGCGATACCCGGTTGCAATCCTTCCAGCACCTGCAGTTTTTGCCTCAGCAGTTATGGATGCCGGAACTGCGGCCTTTATCGAGAAATTCCCCGAAGCGGAAGCAGAGGCTGCAGAGGTCATTGTCGATCTCGGCTGCGGTTCAGGAATACTAGGACTAAGTGCTGCGTATTTGAACCCCGAGGGCAGGGTAATCTTCACCGATGAATCAAGCCTCGCGGTCGCTAATGCCGAAGCAAACTTCAGGAACAATGAGTTCACAGCTGCTGCTGATTTTCTACAGACAAACGGTGCAGATGGAATTGCAGACGCGAGCGTAGATCTCGTTCTATGCAACCCGCCGTTTCACTACCAGAATATTCAGACCCGTGAACCGGCGGAGTTTCTCTTCGGTGAAGCAAGACGGATACTCAAACCCGGCGGAACTGTACAGATTGTAGGCAACAGCCACCTTGGATATCACAAGCTGCTGAAAGACTACTTCATTAAAGCTCGCGATGTTTACAGAGACAGCAAGTTTACAGTCATGAGGGGAAAACGCTGATGGCCTACCCCCCGGGATTAAAAAAGGCGGTATTCCTCGACCGCGACGGAACAATAATACAGGATGCAGGATATTTGAAATCTCCGTCAGAGGTGGATTTTTTTGAAGATACCATCCCTGTACTGAGGCAGCTGCAGAATGAATATGAACTGTTTATCGTAACGAATCAGAGCGGCATCAGTAAGGGTCTCATTACTGATGCGGAGGTCGAGGATGTTAACCGATTTATCGACAACTATCTCAGGGATTACGGGATTATCATCCGTGAATGGTTCGTCTGTCCCCATACGACCAAAGACGACTGCAAGTGCAAAAAACCCAAGCCGTACTTTCTCAGTCTTGCCGCAGAAAAATACGGAATCGATCCGGCAAAATCCTGGGTGATAGGCGATCATCCGCACGATATAACCTTCGCCGATAACGGCGGAGCACAGGGCCTCTATGTTCTCACAGGACACGGAGCAAAACACCTCGACGGGCTGCCGCATGAGGTACCCGTCTTTCATAATCTCAGCGGAGCAGCTGAGCGAATCCTCGGGAAAAAACTTGACGGAAGTGACGCGTCAGCTGAAAACTTCTGCAGCATCGATGAAGCTGCGGCCCTGCTTCGTACCGGAGGCCTTGTAGCCTTCCCCACCGAAACCGTCTACGGCCTCGGTGCCGATGTATTCAACCCCGAGGCTGTCGCCGGCATCTTCGAGCTTAAAGGCCGCCCCCTGTTCAACCCGCTGATAGCACATATCTCCGGCACCGAAATGCTGGCGCGGCTGACCGAAACCATCAGTCCTGCTGCCGAAAAACTGATGAAGGCCTTCTGGCCCGGGCCGCTTACCCTCGTTTTCGAGAAAAAAGACTCGGTGCCCGACATTGCGACCGGCGGGAACCCGACTGTTGCGGTCCGAATGCCCTCACATCCGATGGCGCTTGAGCTGATACGAAAAGCCGACTCACCAATTGCCGCACCAAGTGCCAATGCATTCGGAAAGACAAGCCCGACGACGGCCTTACATGTTATCGAGCAGCTTGGGGTTGAGGGATACAGGATAATTGACGGCGGCGCAAGCCGCGTGGGGGTTGAGTCGACAGTGCTTTCGCTTATTCATGACAAGCCGGTTCTGCTGCGCCCGGGAGGGCTTTCGGTTGAAGCGATAGAGAAGATTACAGGACCTGTCGAACACAGGACTGAACCTCAGCTTAAAAATCTTGAAAGCCCGGGTCTGCTTGCCAGCCATTATTCTCCTCATACGCCCTTCATTCTGAAGGACGGCAGGCCTGAGACCAACCGCGATTCATCGATTGGTCTTCTGTTGTTCTCAGAGACAGATGTCGATAGTGCAGGACCGGTAGAGATTCTCAGCCCCGGTGGGAGTACGTCCGAAGCAGCAGTAAATCTATACGCAGCGATGAGGCGGCTTGATAAACTGAATTTGAAACAGATAATCGCCTACCGTCTGCCCGAACGCGGACTGGGGAAGGCCGTGAATGACCGCATCACAAAAGCAGCAGTGACGC
>DMKD01000097.1:0-1604 GCA_003454605.1 Spirochaeta sp.
TCTCAGGTCTCAATAGACGGAGAGTTTATGAAGTCTCTCCTGATGGATCACGATCCCTATGAAATATACGAAACGAGACTTGAAGTAGAACCCAGCATGGCGGCCTTTGCGGCTCAGCGTGCGACTGATGAAGAGAAGAACGAAATGCGGAAGCATGTTGAACTGCTGAATAATATCGGCGAGAGGCTGGAGAAGGACCCTGAGTTCTTTCAGGAGTACATGGAAAAGGATCGTTTCTTTCATCTCCTTGTAGGCCGGGCGGCACATAACAAGGTGCTGTTCATAGTTTTTTCCGCAGTGAATCTGATGATGAAAGAAGAACATTGGAAGAAGGTTAAAAGCAAGGGAGTCCTTAAACCGGGCAACCTTGGAGTATATAAGACTGAGCACAGTCAGATCTGCGATGCAATCTGCGATGGCCGGTCTGAAGAAGCAAAACTATATATGCGCAAACATATTCTTGATATCAGAGAGGATCTATTTGAAGGATGATTAAGCAGCAATTTTTACAAAATTCGGAGGATATATGAAATTACGTATGGGTGTCGATACAGGCGGGACTTTCACAGACTGTGTTGTCATTGATGAAAAAGGCTCAATTCACAGCTTCAAGGAGCTGTCTACACCGAAGGATCCTTCAATCGGTCTTTATAACGTAATTAAGAAGGCTGCCGGGTTTTTTAAAAAAGATTTCAGCGACTTTCTGGGCGAACTCGATTTCTTCGCACACGGCACCACTGTTGCCACCAACACCCTGCTGACAGGAACCGGGGCTGTTACCGGACTCATCCTTACCAAAGGGTTTCGCGACACAATTGAAATGCGTCAGGCTCATAAGGATAATATCTGGGATCTTTATCTGCCCGTCCCCCCGCCGCTGGTTCCCCGCTATCTGAGAATCGGGGTCGATGAACGTATCGATTATAAGGGCGACACCGTATCAGAATTGAATGAAGATGATGTTCGCGAGGCATGCAGGGTATTTAAAAGAAATAATACCGCAGCGGTTGCTGTGAGCACCCTCTTTTCATTTCTCAACGATGCTCATGAGAAGCGTATCCGTGAAATCGTCCAGGAGGAACTGCCAGATGTATTTATTTCTGTTTCCTCCGAGGTACTTCCCCAGATTCGGGAATATGAACGCTCATCAACCACTGTCGCAAATGCCTACGTAGGCCCCAAGCTTACGGTTTATCTTGAAACACTGGAGCAGCGTCTCAAGGATGACGGTTTAAGCCGTGCCTTCTATGTTACAGCCTCAAACGGCGGAGTAATGACTGCCGACACAGCAATCAGACACGCCTCGGCAACCTTGCTTTCAGGTCCAGCCGCCGGTGCCGTCGGTGCAATGTACTTTGCCGAACTTCTTGACAAGCGGAACCTGATTNNTGATGGATATGGGCGGAACGTCCTTTGACGTAACCCTGATTCACGATGCAGGCGTTACCCTCAGTACAGAAGGCGAGATAGCCGGGTATAGGGTTGCTAAACCGATGATAGATATTCATACAATCGGGGCGGGCGGCGGCTCCATCGCCTGGATGGATTCCGGCGGAATGCTGAAAGTCGGACCTGCATCGGCCGGCTCAGATCCCGGTCCGGTC
>DMKD01000097.1:1641-2851 GCA_003454605.1 Spirochaeta sp.
GGTGGTGAAGAGCCCGCCGTTACCGACGCAAACCTCCTTCTCGGTTATCTGAACAAGGATTTCTTTCTCGGCGGTGAAATGGATGTTGATGCCCGGGCAGCTGCAGCGATTGTACAGAAGAAGATTGCCGAACCGCTTGGTATAACTGTTCCCGAGGCAGCCTACGGCATATTTCGTATTATCAATCAGAATATGGCTGATGCAGCCAAGGTTGTCTCAGTGCAGAAGGGGCACGACCCGCGTGAGTTCGTCCTTGTAAGCGCCGGCGGAGCATGTTCGATTCACGCCTGCAAGATTGCCGAAGAGTTAGGCGCCACATCGGTACTTGTCCCTGCGGCTGCCAGTGTATTCTGTGCGCTCGGCATGCTTGAATCGGATATCAAGCTAGATAATGTGAAAAACTATAATGCGACTATCCCCGGTATAGATCTGGATGATTTTAACTCAGTGATTGCCGAGGTTGAAAAGAAGGCTGTTGCCGAGCTTCTGCAGGAAGGGGTAGAGGCTGAACGTGCCTCGCTGCTTCGTCATCTCGATATGCGCTATGTCGGCCAGCATCATGAAGTGACTGTGGATATCCCGGCCGACTGCAAAATAGGGGAAAGCCATCTGGATGAGATAGCCACCGCCTTTCATCGCGTCCATGAAAAGCTGTATACCTATTCAACCCCTGAAAATCCCCTTGAGATTATGGGGCTGAGGGTAACAGCTGTGGGTTCTGTCGACAAGGCGGTTGTAGCCCATCTCGAACAGGGAACTGCTGATCTGAAAGATGCATTCAAGAATAAACGTCAGGCCTGGTTTGCTGATAGTGAGGGCAGGGGCGCGTTTATTGATGTTGATGTCTATGATCGAAATAAGCTGGTGAAGGGGCATAAGATATCAGGTCCTGCAATTGTCGAAGAGAGAATTACAACGGTAATCGTTCAGCCTGGATGGGCTCTGACGCTCGATGAGTACGGTAATATTATTATGGAGGCTGAGTGATGAGTGTAGTTTCAGGCAGAAAGAAAGAATTCGAAGGCGCAGTTGATCCAATTACCCTGTCGGTCATCTATAACCGTCTGCTGACTATCAACCAGGAGATGGGCATAACGATGATAAATACGTCTATTTCGCCCATATTTGCCGAGACACATGATTTCTCATGCGCCATATGCGACTGGGACAACCGGATAGTCGCTCAGATAGACGGTGTTCCGTCACATAC
>DMKD01000397.1 GCA_003454605.1 Spirochaeta sp.
TCAGCCTTGTAGGCACACGACCATAGACGGCACTTCCAAGCTGACCGGCAATACTGTCTACGCCTATGCCGTATGATGCAAGTGCCTCACGATCCGGGGTTATCCGCACCGTCCGTTTTGTATCAGCAGGGAGCATCACTACACCGGCTGCATCCAACTCAGGTTCTAAGATAATTGCTTCCATGCTGCGCCTTAAGGCCTCCGGATTGTCGCCTGAAAGCAGCCAGTCATTTGAATCTCTGCCGCCAATCAGTTCTTCGAGAATATTCTCCGGCGGCTCTATAACAAAACTGCTGCCCGGTAATTCAAGCAATGCTGACAGTTCAGCTTCTATTCGTTTGTATCCGTATTCAAGCGGATATTTTATACTTAGCATGATCGTTTCCGCGGACTGTTCTGCAGATGCAAGAAAATAAGGGTCATCCGGCTCTCCGCCTACATGGGCAGTAACCTGCGATGCAGAGGTTCGTGAAGCAGTTTCTGCAGTAAGCTCACGTGCAAGCTGAGATACGGCCTTTGCACTGGTTCCGGGAGCAGTCATTACCCGAGCCCTAATAAGTCCTTCGTTCACCGGAGACACAACTGCCGTATGGATTTTACTGAACGGAAGAAAACCGGCTGCAATCAATACAACTACAGCAAGAATTACCGGAACCGGCCGCCTGAGACTGATTCTTACAAGACGGCGAAGCTGCTTGAAACCTCGACCGCGATCTGCTCTAGATGCTTCAGGGTTAAGAACCATGTATAAAACGGGGATGAGGCTTAGGGCTGCTGCAAGTGAAGAACCCAAAGCAAAGATTACCGAAAGTCCCAGACCGCCGAAAAGAGCACCGGGCAGCCCGCTTATAAAGATCAGCGGCAGAAACACAATGACGGTAGTGAGTGTAGAACCGGCAAGCGACGGAACAAGGCTTACAACCGTTTCTGATATATTGATCTGTCTTTGCTGTAGACTGTCTCGGGCGTTTACCCTTCGGCTCAGCCTTTCGGTTATGACGATTGAATTATCAACAACCATTCCGACACCGAGAGCAAGACCTCCAAGGCTCATCAGATTCAGGCTACGCCCGAAGAGAAACAGCAGCAGAACTGCCGACAGAAGTGATGCAGGAAGCGAGACGAGCAGGATAAGCGCTCTTGAAAGACGTTTCATAAAAACCAGAATGATTATAAAGGCAAAAAAGGCACCCGAGAGCAGTGATACAACAAGATTTCTCATTGCTTTATTCAAAGCTTGCGAACGATCCTGAACAATCTCTATAGAAAGGCTTTCTCCAAAACTGCGTTTAATTTCCGGCATCTCTTCAAGGATGTTTGCAGCCATCTTTGTCGGCGAGAAACCGTCGCGCCTTCTGATTACTATACGTACCCCTTCAAGTGAATCATTCTGCCCTGAGGCGGAATAATAGAATGATACCGGATCACGCGCCTCGATGCTGATGTCTGCAATATCAGACAATCGTACGTTGGAGCTTCCCTGGTCTTCGGAAAGCTGCGGCAGGTAGATATCGCCGAGCTCGGTTATGTTCTGAGCCCTTGCCCGTGTTTTAACTATGTATTCAGTACGTCCCTCGGTTATTGTCCCCGAGGGAGAATCGATATTTGATGCCTCTAACGCCTGTGCTATAACCGGAAGGGTGTAGCCGATTCCTGCCGCTGCCTCGAAGTCGGCGCGTATCAGAACCTCTTCAACGAGCCCTCCGGAGACCTGCACCGAACCTACGCCCTCAATCCGTTGAAGCCTGGCCCTAAGTTCACGAGCTGCAAGCCGGCGGGCTATCATCAAATCACCGTTCTTCGGGTATACAGCAAGGGTTATTATCGGAACATCGCCCGGATCGGCCGCAAGCACCTGCGGTTTTGATGCATCCGAGGGCAGCCGCTGCCATGCCAGGTCAATAACCTCACGTGTGCGGATTCCAGCCTCGGTGCGGTCGGTACCCCATGGAAACTCCAGTTCAATTACAGCAATACCATCGCGTGATATGCTGTTAATCTCTTTTAAACCGCCCAGCGATGATAGAGAATCTTCAAGCGGGATTGTAACTAGCTCACGAATCTGAGACGCAGGTACTCCCTGCCACGGAGCAATGACTGTAAGCTTTGGTACTGAAAATGCAGGAAGAAAGTCAGCCTCCATGGTCAACCCGGCCCAGATCCCTCCGAGGATAATACCGGCCCACAGCATAATGACGCCTACGGGACGCTTTAAAAGAAGGTTAATTATCTTCATCTGACAGCTCCCGGCTCCAATCCTCAAGCATAGAATTACCAAGGCTGTCGGTGAGGTCGGAATAAACCTTAAAGAGGATGCTCCCGCTGGCGGCTGCAGAATCAGTCACAGACGTAACAAGCCTTACCACAGCCTGATCGGCATCGGGCAAAGGCTGGGGAGCGGCGGCAGCCGCAACCGAATCGCCCGGGTTATAGAGTTCAAAGTTCAGGTAGGTAATACTTATGCATGAATCTGAAGGGCTTATCAAAAAGTTTTCAGTAAAGCCGAAAAACGGAAGCTGCGCTCCGTCAGACATATCGAAGTAGAAATCAAAGTAGAACGGATTTTGTAAAGCATCTCCGCCCGAGGTATCAAGAATTATGTCGCTACTCACGTCCGATGCAGGAGCAACGGCATTCTAAAAACATACAGTACTGCCGCCCGCCGGTGCAAAGTCAGCTTTGGCAACAGACGGAGGCATTGAAGATGCTCCGTCTATAAAGAATCTTCGAACAACAGAATCTTCCATGGCATTGTCCGCTGCATCGGTAAGCGCCGTTGAAATTGAAAGCCTGTAGACTGTATGCCACTCAAGGTTATCGTCAAAGCTTATGATCATTCGGGCGGGCGTTACTGAATCATCAAAATCGACATCAAAGGATGCCGCAGGTTCTAGCGTTACCGAAGATTCCGCACTGTCCTGGTCCACTTCTTCGGAGAAATATACAGCAATTGCGCTGTTCTTTTCCCAGCCTGTGTTAATTATGCTGTCGGCAAGTATCGTTGCATCGTCAACTGTGCTGACCGAGATTACAGAAGGCGGGGTTAGATCAGATGAAACGGTAAATGATGTTTCATACTCGCTCCCTATACTGTATCCTACCGATGATGCCGCATCGGTGGAAATTTTTATATTGTATTCCTGCTGCAGCGACCATAGTTCGGCCGGGGTAAAACTGAAAACCCTTCCCGAATCGTTGAGAAGCGACACACCGCTGATGTCAGGACTTATTGAAAATCCCTTTAAAACAGATTCGAAATCCATCTGCCGGTCGAAGGTTACCGTAACTGATGCATTGCGGCTGCTTATTACCGCTCTGTCTGCAGGATAAACTGCTTCAACAACGGGTCTTACTCCCTCACTGCCGGTACGAAAACTCTTGTAAAACGCTTCATTCAGGCTGCCGCCATATGCATCCTCTACGCTTGTTTCTACCTTTATACTGTACTCAATGTTTGCTTCCAGACTGCTGTAAGGGGTTAATCTGAGTGATGAGCCTTCCCATGAAAATCTCCCATTTACGGTGTTTCCGTCCTGATTCGTAAGGCTGAATGCTTCTTCGGCAAGTACATGATCAGGTTCACGGCTAAATTCAACCGATATAATAAGATCATCGATGTTTACTGGTTCATCGTTACCAGGTGACCAGGACATAATGTCAAGTTCAGGCAGAATCAGGGCGCAGGAGCTTAGAATTACAGCCGTAATGACTGCATAGGCAAAAAATCCAATACTTCGCTGTTTCACGGTTGAGTCTCCGATATAATTGTAAAGCGTATAGAATCCGTTAGATATGCACCGTTGGCAG
>DMKD01000245.1:0-3678 GCA_003454605.1 Spirochaeta sp.
TGGCAGATGGTTGAACTGCATAGGACGGGGACGGGTTATGATGCTGTTCCGGTACATGGAGAATCCGGCCTGATAACGATGCTTGCTGCGGCCTCGGGCGCAGTAAGGATTCCGCTTAATACCGAAGGCTTTTCCAAAGGGACAGTTTTAAAGGTTTATCCTCTATGAAAAAGAGAAATATATACCTGGACAATCTGAGCTTCGAGGATGCCCGCAAAACGCTCTCAGACGCTTTCAAAAGTTCAGAACTTACCGGTATAGAAACTATAGCGGTTTATGATTCTCTGAATCGTGTTTCAGCCTCTTCGGTGACTGCCCTGTTGTCTTCTCCAAATCACAATGCTTCTGCAATGGACGGTATTGCTGTAATTGCTGACAATACCGAAGCCGCTGATGAGAGAAATCACCTTGAACTCAAGCTCGGCAGCGGATTCAAATATGTGGATACCGGCGATCCTATAACCGAACCATGGAACGCGGTTATCATGGTAGAAGATCTGCTTGAGGCTGACGAGCGTCATGTTGTGATCAAAAGTCCCGCGCGCATCTGGCAGCACGTTCGGCATGTGGGTGAAGATATAGCTGCCGGAGAACTGATCATTCCCTCTTTTCAGCGGATTAGAGCGGTTGATATCGGTGCAATGACGGCCGGAGGAATAACAGAACTTGAGGTTTTCCGAAGACCTGTTGTCGCGATTCTGCCGACGGGTACTGAAATAATTGAAGACCCTGAAACTATGAGCGAGGGGGCTATCCTGGACTCAAACTCCAGAATGTTTGCTGCAATGGTTCTGGATGCCGGAGCTGAGCCGCTTCGGTTAAAGCCTGTGATTGACGACAGGCAGCTTATAAAGGAAGCATTTGCCGGGGCGTTAGAACGCTCCGACGCGGTCATCATTATTGCCGGTTCTTCGGCTGGTACCGAGGACTATTCAGCCGACACCATCAGATCTTTCGGCGAGATTCTGTTTCACGGTGTTGCGGTAAAACCGGGAAAGCCTGCAATATTCGGCAGGGCAGGGAATAAACCGCTAATCGGTCTGCCGGGTTATCCTGTTTCGGGTTACGTGATATTTGACCGACTTGTTAAACCTCTGCTTGAGTTAATGCAGGGGATAGGCTCAGCAGCCGAAGAGTTTCGCTCAGGCTTTCTCAGCCGCAGGGTTCCGTCCTCGCTTGAACACCGTGAGTTTGTCAGGGTGAAATGCGGAAAGGTCGGCGGGCGGACCATTGTCAGCCCCCTTAACCGCGGGGCAGGAATAACGATGAGTCTGGTTCATGCCGATGGAATTCTTGAGATTCCTCAGGAATCCGAGGGCTATGAAGCCGGCACCGAGATTGAGTTCAGGCTGACCCGACCCGCTTCTGAAATTGATAACAGGCTTGTCAGCATAGGCAGCCATGACCTGCTGCTTGATGTGATTACCGAACTGATGCACAAAAACGGCGGCCGTACAGGACTGTCCTCGACTCATCAGGGAAGCATGGGCGGAGTCCTTGCCATCCGGAAGGGTGAGTGCCATATTGCTCCGGTTCATCTGTTGAACGTTGAGGATGGGCGTTATAACGAGTATCTTTTCGGCAAATACTTTCAGCCTGAAGAAACCGCTCTGATTAAGGGCGTCGGCCGGACACAGGGCTTCATCGTAAAACCCGGCAATCCCAAAGGGCTGACCGGCGTTGATGATCTTAGCGGTGAACTTGTTTATATCAACAGGCAGCGCGGCTCGGGTACGCGGGTTCTTCTGGATTATCTGTTGGAGCAGAAAGGGATTGATCCCGATTCCATCGACGGATATTACCGGGAAATGACAACCCACATGGCGGTTGCTTCGGCCGTTAAATCCGGAACTGCTGATGCGGGTCTCGGGGTATACAGTGCAGCCGCAGTGAACGGTCTTGATTTCATTCCCCTAGGTAATGAAGAATACGATTTTGTAGTGCGCAAAGACATGCTTGATGATCCATCGCTTCAGACTTTCATAGACTGCCTTAAATCAGAGGAGTTTGCATCAGAACTCGGGAAGCTGGGCGGATATGAACTGGATGAACCGGGAAGGATCATCAGTTTCAGTTGAGGCGGGCGGTCATTACTGCTATATTGTATTAATGTTTCAGCACCGGGACTTTCCATATATACCGATCAAAATTCCTCGCTATAAGATTCTTAAAAGGCTGGGCTATCACAGCAGAAAGATAGAGGTAACCGGCAGGATTATGGAAGAGGTCGATGAGTTGATTGAACAGGCTGCCGGGCTGATTGAACTGAAGGCGGCAGCTCTTCGCTGCAGTATAGAAGCAGTAGAGGGTAAAGATAAAGGTACTGCCGGCTTTGTCGCAATTGGTGATGAAGCTGTCCGTTTTGAAAGCAATAAACTCTGCGGGTTTTTATCAGATTCAAGCGAAGCTCTGATAATGGGAATAACATGCGGCCCGGCTGTAACCGAAGAGATTAAAAGACTTCAGCATGAAAAACAGATGACGGCTGCGGTCGTGATTGACGCCGCTGCTTCAGAGATCGTCGATGACGGATTTGATTGGATTGCCGCACTTTATGCGAAGGAGCTTGTGCGGGAAAGCCGGAAGCTGACCGCCAGGCGCTTTTCTGCCGGATATGGTGATTTCGATATCAGATTCCAGACGGATATTCATTCGATGCTGAATCTGGAAAAGCTTGGAGTTGAGATAACTGAGTCATCAATGCTGCTGCCTGAAAAATCTGTAACGGCAATATACGGAATAATGTAACGGAGAATTATGTGAGTGATATTAAAGAGAAACTGAATGAACTGATTAAAAGCAGAATAGTCCTCCTTGACGGAGCAACCGGAACCGAGATGCAGAACCGCGGTCTTCCCGCCGGTATCAGTCCCGAACTGTGGTCGGTTGATAATCCTGAGGTTTCCGCAGATATTTACCGCTCATATGCCGAGAGCGGGTCGGATATTCTCTATACATGCACATTCGGCGGAACCCCCTGGAAACTCGATGAATTCGGCGCCGCTGATCGATGCGAAGAGATAAACCGGGTAATTGCAGCGAATGCGGTAATGACTGCCGATGCCATTGCCTCCGCGGGAGGCAATCGGCCTTACATCGCCGGGGATATCGGCCCTTCAGGCCGTTTTATTATGCCCTTCGGTGATCTGGAATTTGAGGATGCAGTTGCCGGATTTAAACATCAGGTTAAAGGCCTTCTTGAGGGCGGTTCTGATCTCTTTGTTATTGAGACCCAGATTGATATCCAGGAATGCCGAGCGGCTCTCATTGCCGTCAAAGAACTCACCGACAAATTTACCATGGTTTCAATGACCTTTGACGAATCCGGCCTAAGTCTCAACGGAACAAGCCCCGAAGCAATGGCTGTGACGCTGAAAAGTCTCGGCGCAGATGCCCTGGGCATGAACTGTTCCACTGGCCCTGCAGAGATGCTCAAGCTGATAAAACGCATAAGCAGCGTTGTTGATATCCCGATTATTGCCAAGCCGAATGCGGGCATGCCCGTGATAGAGGACGGCAAAACCGTCTTCCCTATGCAGGCGGCTGAGTTCGGTTCATTTGCCGAGGCCTTTGTCGAGGCCGGTGTCAACATCATGGGCGGCTGCTGCGGCACAGGCCCTGGCCACATAAGCGCGCTGGCCGCGAATATGAAAGAGCTTAAGCCGGTTAAACGCGGCG
>DMKD01000245.1:3731-4181 GCA_003454605.1 Spirochaeta sp.
AGTACGATCCGCATAATAGGCGAACGCATCAATCCTACCGGTAAGCGCAGGCTTCAGGAAGAGCTGAAGGCCGGTAATATGGGTTATGTTAAAAAGCTCGCGCGCGACCAGTTTGCCGCCGGTGCTGATCTCCTCGATATTAATGCCGGAATGCCCGGAATTGACGAGAAGCAGACCCTTCTGGACATAATCTCGGCTGTAGTACCGGTTGTGAATCTTCCCCTTGTCATCGATTCTTCTGATCCTGATGTAGTTGAAGCAGCCATGCGGTACTATCCCGGCCGGGCATTAATCAATTCCATCTCGGCCGAAGGTGAAAAGCTTGCTAAGCTTCTTCCCGTTGCCGCCCGTTACGGCGCGATGCTGGTGGCCTTGCCCCTGGCAGACAACGAACTCCCTGCGAAGGCTGAGCGACGAATCGAATTGATTAAAGAGATTGCCGCCTCCGCC
>DMKD01000207.1 GCA_003454605.1 Spirochaeta sp.
ACTTGAGTTCATGCACCGGGGAGCTAATATAGTCATGGGCACCTTTACCGGCTGTAAACGAGCCCGTCCGCCGCTATTGGGGCTTAACGTTGTTCAGGGTAATTTCGGCATGTCGGTGCCGCTGCAGGAGATCCCCGACAACCGCTATAAAATCCAGGATCTTAAAGACACTGATATGGACGACTTCGACGGGCTGATGATTCCGGGTGCCTTCTGTCCATGGAATATGATCGAGGCTGAATACCCGATTGAGTTTCTAAAAAAAGCTAACGAAGCAGGCAAGATGATTGCATATATGTGCCACGGTCCCAATGCTGTAGCCGCGGCTGGAATAATTGAGGGCAGAAAATCCACCGGCTGGATTTCATGTGTTCCGGGATTCGAAGCCAACGGCGGTGAATTCTGCGCCGACTGGTCGGCAACAATCGACAACAACATTGTTTCCGGTAGAACCACGCCTGAACTTCCTGAGTTTGTTGATGCGATGACAGTAGGTCTGCTGCGAAGGTGATTCAATCAACATCCTTTTTTAAACCAGAACGTAGCTTACAACGGTGTAGGCAATATACATTCCAAGCAGCAGAAGACCATGCCAGCGTTTTACTGCTGTTTTTGCAAACAGGGTAATCAGCCTGAAAGTCAGCAGTATGCCGATCATGACTGGAAACTGCAACGAGAAGAAATACTTCGGAATCGGCAGTCCTTCGGGGGTCACGGCTGCAGCTGCACCTACAACGAAGAGAACATTTAAAATATCAGCACCGATAATATTGCCGATTGCAAGATCACCGTGCCCGCGGCGGGCGGCTGAAACGGCTGTGACGAGTTCGGGCAGTGATGTTCCGAAGGCAACCAGGGTAGCAGCAATGATACTCTGCGGAATGCCGATGCGGACGGCTGTAACCTCCACGGTCGGAATCAGCACCTTTGATGAGAGGATAATAAGCGTAACGCCTAGCGCCAGTTTCAGCAGGACAAGCAGCATAGGACCTTCGTCTTTGTGTTCCAGAGTCTCAGGCTGCGGCTCATCTGAGTCTTTCGACCAGCGTATAGTAATCAGCATGTATAAAATGAGCAGTACGATGAATGTAATTCCGGCCAGCTGCGGAATCGCTGCTCCCGCCAGGAGCGAAACTGCTACAAGCAGAATGCCTGAGCCAAACTGCAGCCAGCCCTGACGATTAACCAGCTTTTTATTGAGGGCGAGAGGCGAGATCAATGCGGCAATTCCGACAATCAGTCCGGTATCGCAGATGATTGAACCGACTGCATTGCCGAGAGCCATATCCGGATTGCCGCGTACAGCAGCCATTACAGATACGGAGGCTTCCGGCAGGGTAGTGCCGAGGCTGACCACTGTGGCGCCTATCAGCACCTTGGGTATTCCCCATTTTACCGACAGTGTTACCGCTTCATCAACAAGGAGGTCGGCGCCTTTGCCGAGAATATAGAGTAACGCAAAGATAATCACGAACAGTACAACAATCGGCTGACCTTCGACGAGTGATACGATCAATTCTTCCATTAACAACTCCATAAAAAAAGACCTTTACCCGAATTTTAAACAAATTTGCATAAAACTCAGGTAAAGGTCTTGCATTTCCAAAGGAACATAATTATCCGGGCTTTCGCCGTGATGACGAATAATTACAATTGATAAGCTGCTAGGCTTTTCAATCAGCTACTCCCCTTTACTCTATGAATTTATAATATTTATACAAATAATTCAAGTGAAAAATTGCTTGCTATCGGCTGTTAATATGTTTACCATTCCTTTATGGAACCGTTAACAGGCAAGAAAATATTTGTACTCTATCCGGATGAGGATATTAGAGATATTTTCTATGGATCACTAAGAAATCAGTTTGCAATTTATTATATGTATGATTACGAGAAGGTGAAGGCTCTGCTTGAATACTACCCCGGAAGTATAATCATAATGAATCTGGTTAATAATGAACTCGGCTGGCTGCCTGAGGAAATCAACGGCGGGCTGAAGACTCTGCCAAAGGATAATAAGCCGAAAACTATCGCCCTCTACGATAACGAGAAACCCCTCTACGGCTCGTGTACCCGCTCGATTCAGTATCAGGGAAACAGAGAGGATCTGAAGGCTGAATTGAAAGATCTATTTGTCGAATACGGAGGTCGGGGAAGGCGGAATTTTGTACGCTACGGCGGATCGGGCGAAGAGATTGCCTCAATGAAGATTGTGACTAAGGCGGGAGTTCTTCCGGCTATAGTTCATGATATAAGCGCATCCGGCCTGTCCTGCAGCATCGCTCAGGCCAGTGAGATTGATACCGGAATTAAACTCGCCGTAAGGCTTATTCTCGAAGGCAAGACGGTTGAGTTTTACAGTACCAAGATTCTTGAGAGGAAGTTCGGAGAAAATCCTGTTCATGTTTTAAAGTTTGAAGATTCAATGTCTGAAAATGCCAAGGCAGATCTGCTTCACTTTATCTACAGTTCCCTCGATTCGAAGATGCAGGAATTCATTAAAAATTTATCTAATTAAACCGAAAACAGGTTGACAGCAGCAGTTCCGGCATGTACTCTGATTTAGCTTTATTGAAGCAGCTCTGAAGGAAGGTTAAAAACTGACCCAAGGTGTCTGAAGACAGCCATCATGTGCGATCTAAACATCATGCACACGCAGCCTTCCTCCCTGAAGGAGGAAACATGAGCGATTCCGAACGTCGATATGCCTTTGCCGGTATTATTATTGAAGACCGGGAACAGAGTGCAGCCCAGGTACAAAACATACTGACAGAATATTCTTCTCTGATCTCCGGACGGATGGGGATCCCAAATCTTGAGAACGGTAAGCTCTCAATTATTACGGTGATTCTTAATGCGAACACAGACGAGATGGGTGCGCTCAGCGGAAAAATCGGACGTATACCCGGGGTCAGTATTAAAACCGGAATCAGTAAAATCTGAATATTTTTTTTATGAGGGGAAAAACAATGACAAGAGGTAAATTATTATTAATGACAACAGTTCTTTTTACCATCGTTAGCTTCGGCATCTTTGCCGGAGGAGCACAGGAAGCGGCTGAGGTGGAAAAGCCTGAACTTTCTCAAATGGAAATCGTCGTAGGCGCTCTCAAAGGCCCCTCCGGTTTCGCCGCTGCAGGTATGCTTAACGATAACTTTCAGCCGGGCTACAATGTAAATGCAGAATACATACTCGCTGCATCACCGCTCGAACTGGTTACAAAAATGACCAGCGGTGAGGTTGACGCTGCATTTCTGCCGGTTAACACGGCTGCTAAACTCTACACCAAGGGCCTTGGCTACAAACTCGTCGCCGTCAGCGGTATAGGATCACTATATATGCTGTCTGCAGACAGGGCTGTAACCGACTGGGCTG
>DMKD01000084.1 GCA_003454605.1 Spirochaeta sp.
AAGTGTGATATCGGCATTTGATGCCGCGGTCACCTTATAATAGTATGTGCCGCCTTCACCTTCTTCAAAGTTATTAAGATATAGATATCGTAATTCCTCGACCCCGCTGTCTATCTCAACACTAGCTGAAGTCACTGAAAACCCGATATCGGAATAGTCACCGCTGAGAGAATCACTGCGGTAGACATAGTAGATATCGGCACCGTCAACCGGGAGCCAGCTCAGGGATATTCTGTTTGGATTATCACTGTCGGGTTCGGCAGCACTTAAATCAGTCGGGGCTGTGAGTTCGACGGCTCCGCAGGATGTCAGTATTATCAAAACAATTGCCGCCGCAGCAGACATTAAAATATTAATCAGTTTATTCTTCATTAGAAACTACCTCCGCCGATTGAACAATCAAGGCTGAAACTCACTGTTGAGCCTTTCCAGGCGTCGCTGCCGCCTAAACCGAGTAACGCCATCGGGTTAGTATATTCATCGCCCTCTTCACCGAAGGTCATCCGCATGCCCGCGGAAATAGAAATATAATCCATTATCCGGTAGCTGAAGGTCGGCATTACCATACCCGAAAGATCTGTAAAATTTGATATTGCCAGGGTTGAGAAACTGAGGTCAGAGTCGAATATAGAATTCCAGGCAATCATAGCTCCGGCATAATGTCTGCCGAAGTTCGTGAGGTCACCGGTATCGACAGCCGGAGGATCTTCATAGTTCTCAGGCTGATCGGCGGCATCCAGAGCAAGACCGTTCTCACCGGCGTTTTGACTCAGCCGGCTTGCAGCTTGAAGCAGCCCGGGTTCATCATTATTATAACCCTCACCGTTGAAGAAATATTGACCTATCAACATAAGACTGCCGGCATCGTTCTCAAAAGCATGCATGTAGTTTGTTCCAACTGTAGCGGAGAAAAAGGGTCGGTCGCTCACCTCATATGAATCGAGTACGAGCTCAAGATCGTCTTCCTCGTCCTCTTCTGCAGCCGACTGATCCTTTGCGGGCCGTACAAATACCCTGTCTGAGCCCCAGCTTGCAACACCCTCGCCGAAAACGGCGAAATCACCGATAGTCGTCGAAACGGTGGCTACTGCCCGTGGGGCAAGATCCCTCTGATAGTAGGCGCCCGCACCGAATTCTGTGTTTCCTATTACAAACTCTACCTTTGAAGCTAAAGCTGTATCCAGGGGTTCCTCTACGTTTTCAGTTATCACGTAGAGATATGCATTATTTATGTCAAACGGATAGTGCATCTTGAATGATAAGGGTCCCTCACGTTCAGCTGTAGGATCTTCAACATCTATCCCGCTTAGGTTAAGAACATCTGCAGGACTCCAGAAGTAACCGATACCCCATTTTATGAAGCTCTTTCCGAAACGAAAATACAGCTTGTCATCCCAGTCAAAATCAGCAAACAGCTCTTTGACGCTTATATTAAGGGCTGTCGAAGTATCTCCCTGGGCATCTTCAGCATCTTCCTGGGTGACGGTGGTCTGATCCGGATCATCCGGATCAACGTCCTCATCATCAACCGCTGTAAAGGTTGTATTTCCGTCATCATCGGTACCGGTCTGAAAGGTGAGCCCTCCCTCGGGTATGAGTGCCGCGAGATTCTGATCGTTTCCGGATGCAGAAGTAAAGCCCAGTTTACCGAAAACCCTGTAATCGGCCTCGGGTCTTGCATCAAAGAAGAGATCGGCACTGACTGAAGGAGTCATTGCCTGCTCAGGATCAGTAATATCAAAATCTTCAGTCCAAAGATAGTCATAATTGAAGCTTGAGGAAAGAGTTCCGCTGAAACTCCCGCCGAACTCAACCCCGTCACTTATAAGAAACTCATCAACCGATCCAGTATCAGCTGCAGCTTCTTCTTCATCAATCTCTTCAACCATAGAGTCGGTGTCAAACATTGAATCAAAATCATCGAATGATATCGCATCCTCATCCGGCTCCTTGCCTTCTTCGTCTACGGCGAAGGGGTCTTCAAAGCCCGGATCAGCATCCCCGGATTCCTCTATAATCTCATCCGGATCAGCAAAGGGGTCGAGAAAGGCATCAGCAAACGGATCATCAATTATTTCTGTATCCGCATCCTGTGCGAATACAAGAGCGGACGACAGTATCAAGTTGACTATCAGTAGTGGGTAGATCCACCTCTTCATATTAATTATTTACCCGCTCAATATATGCCTTTGAGAACACCGAATCAGGCAGATCAGCAGTTGACGGATTTTTCATCGTCATCTGTGTCTTCTCACCTTCCTGTAGATTATCAACTATCAGAATCTGGGAAGGCACATATCTCATTCCGACTTTCACATACTTCGGGAAATAGGTTGTCCGCATGAGTCTGTCTGAAAGGCTGTAATCCTCTTCCTTCAGAACAATTGTTGCATCGGTACGCACCCAGACCTTCAGCCGCGGATATGTGACCTCATCATTGAGAGCCTTCAGGCTAAGGATATAAGTGTCAAAGTTTCCAAGCTTTCCCAGCTCCCAGCTGTCAACCTCATAATCTTCAGCCAGAGAAAGACCGTCCATGTCGGAATTCTTTGCTTCAGAGTTCTGTACGTTCTCTTTCATCGAAGAATGGGTGAACTTTCTGCTTTCAGGATCATAGAACCATACGTTCTCATCGACCTTGAGGTAGCCCTGCCCCTTCTGATATTCAGGTTTGAGAATCAGCATCACGAACTGCTCTGAAGCATCGCGCCTGAACATTCTGGCCTGAGTAACCTCGGTTTCCTCGCCGGGTTTCTCAGAAACGAATGTATAAACACATGAAAAATCTGTGTCTTCAAAACTTCCAAGCTTATCAATTTCTATCAGAATCTGATCAAAATCGGGTTCTGCAAAAACTGTAAAAACCGAACTTATCAGTAATAATCCGGTCAAAATAAATCTCAATTTCATTTCCAACTCCTATACAAAATTCCTGCATGGATGCAGGAGTCTGAGACGCAGTTTGAAAAGATACTTTCAAACTGCTAACTGATAAATCCCCGCCATGGAAGGCGGGTTATCATATTGAAGTTTGCGAAGCTCTGCCTTGCAAACTTCGTAAAAGACTTGAACATGGAAGTTCAAGTCTTTTCCTATTTAGTACTTCGAAGTGCGTCGGCGGGCTGAAGTCCTGCAGCCTTGTTCGACGGGAAAAATGCCGCGAACAAGGTAAGAACACTTACAATTCCGAAGTTCAAAAGAACCTGCCATGCCGGAAGTTTAAATGTCATGTAACCGTTTTTCATCAGCATGAATGCCGGAGTTTCCAGGCCCCAGTTAATCTGCATTAGTATCAGCATAGTAATACTTGCCAGAATCAATCCGACTATCACTCCAATTACTGCTATGAAAAATGCCTCGTATAGAAACAGCTTTCTCACAATTCCACGCTGCATACCCACCGCTCTCATGGTTCCAATTTCTTTCGTCCTTTCCATTAAAACCATCCGGAATGTGTTAGTGACACCTACCATGATGATTGCGAAGAGTACAAGAAGGATGATTAACGCAGCAGTATTCAACACATCGACAATCTGCTGTACCTCTTTCATAACATCATTGAGGGTTACAAGCCTGAACCTGAGTCCATCCCACTCTTCTTCATCCGCCTGTTCAAGCATCGCGATAATCGGATTCTCATCGTCATCTTCGGTATTGCGCTCAAATACATCTACCTTGAATTTAAGATCCTCATAGAGTGAAACAGCTGTATCGTCTATCAAATTCGGATCTTCGAGATATATCCCCATAGACATATACTCATTCGGCTGCAGGTTTAACAGTTCATTTACGTAGCCTATATTGGCATAGGCAGCGGAGCCACCGAAAAGGCTTGAATCCACGAGCATTCCTGTCATAACAAATTCGCCGACGTTCTGCTGACCGGTATAGGTTTGGCACTTAACTATAACCCTGTCACCAAGCTGAATATTCAGCTTATCTGCGACCTTATCGCTGAGGATGATTCCCTGCCTCTCAGCCTGAAGATCTGCGAATGTCCCCTGGGTAAGTATTATTCGTTCCTTAAAATACTCTTCCGACTCCCAGTCGGCACCGGTCACTGTCTGATGAGCTGTTTCTCCCTCGAAGATCAGGGTTACGTTCATATCCGAACGCTTGGTTATATACTTCCATGGAGTTTCCGTTTCCTCTATCGCTGACATGAGAACATCATCATTTCTCACAAGTGAAAGGGTCTTTCCTGTTTCCGACTTTTCAACACCCTCAATGAAAATGTGACCGGCCATGAGGTTTGAGAAATTCTCACTCACATTCTCAATAAAACTGCCGGTAAAACCATTAATCATGGTGATTATATAGATCCCGAAGGCTATTGCAGCCGCAAGCAGAACGGTACGCTTTTTCTGTCGGGTAAGATTTCTGAATGCCATCTTTACGTCTCTCAATTTTATCTCCTAAATACTGCCCGCACGGATGCAGGGTTGAGGAACAGAGTTTGAATGTATGCATTCAAACTCCAAATTATTAAAATATAAAAAGTACGCAGTACTCTTTATATTTTAATAATCACTCACTCATCATTGCTTTAATAGGCTGAACTTTCAGGGCCAGCCTCAATGGATAGATGTTTGCAATCATCCCGATGACAATTACTATCAGCCAGGAACCAAGCACGGAAAATAGTGAAAAAACAGGTTTCAATACCGGGCCGGCAAACAGAATTTCAAGGAAGGGATTTGTCGCTTCAAAACCAATCCAGCCGATAATATACAGGACAAGTATTCCGAGCAGCATCCCGACAAATCCGAATATTACCGAGATTGTAAAGATTTCGGTGGTAACCATGCTGCGAATATAGCCCTTATGAGCGCCGAGCGCACGCATTGTACCGATCTCCGCCGTTCTCTCAACTACATTTATCACAAGGGTGTTTGTCATTATAATTATGGCGACTATTGCAACCAGAATAATTGCGACATTAAACACAATACGGATAACGTCGGCCGTTGTTGAAAACGGTCCCGCAGCAGCCTTCCAGTCCTGGGCACGGGCATTGATGCCGTTTTCAGCAAACCAGAGATTCAGCTCGGTTATTACCCGTGCCGCTGCACGGTTGGTATCGGTTTTAAGCAGCAAGTATTCCCATGTTGATGACTCAGCTGAAACAGCTTCAGCGTCTGCTGTATCATCTGCAAAGATTTCGTCAGCGTCGACTACGGCTTCCTCGTCATCAGCGCTGTCGAGGTCGAGTATGCTGAAAAGATTATCTTCCGTCATCTCAAAATCAAGCTCAGCTTCCCCGGAAAATGCGTCGACCTCAAACATAGCATCGAAACTGTCGGTGGAAAGCAGCGAGGTCTCTTCTTCCGATAGATCTACCTCGCCCTGATTACCGAGATTCATACCCTTCATCACACGCAGAGTCTGCGCATCGATGTAGGATATATAGCTGGCCGCCTCTGATTCGTGCTTAAGTTTATAGATTCCGACAATCTCCACTTCACGTATTTTAAAACCGGCGGATCCGGGGGCGGTTATTAAGATCTTGTCACCCACTCCAACAGCAGGTTCCATCTCGAAAATCTCATTCATCATATCCACATTAGTCTGCGACATGATTAGCCCCTCGTCCCCTGGTTTAAGATATTGTCCTTCGACAATCTGAGCATTCCGGAAGAGCTCCTGATACTGCTCGGGTTCTATACCGAACAGCAGTCCCATATAGGGCCCTTTATCTTCATCAGCTTTTTCAATATTTATTATTCCGAAGCCGGTTATCTGATTAGTCATTGCTTCGACATTCGGCATCTGTTCGATATGCTCTTTTATAAGATCGTAATCAGGAATCGTAGGAGTTTCTTCAAGACCGCCGGGCGATCTTACCCCAAAAAGCGAAATATCAGCTCTGGTAGCTCCGGTTATCATTACATTGCCTGTATAGTTGTCTATAAACGCCCTCTCAATACCTGTATCAATTGTATTGATAAGGGTGTTCCCAACGACGAGAATCAAGACCCCGACTATCATGATGATTCCGATAATCAGACTCTTTGAACTATGCTGTCGCAGATTTCGGATTGCAATTCTGAATAATACGGGCATCTTTACTCCCTGCAGGCCCTGGCATCATCCTGCCGATAGTTTTCACTTATTAATCCGTCACGAAGTCTGATGATGTGATCGGCAACTCCGACAATAGAGGGATCATGGGTTGAAAATATAAAGGTCGTTCCCAGATCCCTGTTTACCTTCTTCATTAGGTTGATAATTGCGTCGCTGGTAACAGAATCAAGATTTGCAGTCGGCTCATCAGCTAGAACAATCTCGGGTTTTGTGACTAAAGCCCGCGCAATTGCGACCCTCTGCCTCTGCCCGCCTGAGAGCTCATTCGGTTTGTGATTGCTCCAATCCTTAAGACCGACCTCTTCAATCAGCATATCGATCCAGTCTGATTTTTCGACCTTAGTCATCTTCGACTTGCCAAGGAGGAGGGGGAACTCAATATTCTCATATACATTTAAAACGGGTATAAGATTAAATGACTGAAAAATAAAGCCCAGAACCTCGTGCCTGAGGTCGGTTATTATCTTGTCCGATAACCCTCCGGTTTCAGTTCCATTAATCATAACAGTTCCCTCGGTAGGGACATCAATACAGCCTATCATATTCAGTATTGTAGATTTCCCGCTTCCTGAGGGGCCTGCTATAGAGATAAAATCACCTTTACATATTTCAAAACTGACGCCTTTGACGGCATGTACTTCTGTTTTTCCTAACGGATATATTTTCTTCACATCTTTAAGCTCAACTATGGCCAAAACTGACTCCTTCCTCTCATATCATTTCAATTTCTTCTTACTTATCATAGAAGATAATAATCTTATTATCCATTGTCCATGCATTAAATACAGATTTATCGGGAAAATATTCATTACAATGCAAAAAAAGCTTTTAAATGGTATTAAACCTGTTATGAATAAAGCAGCAATCATTTTCGATCACGACGGCACCCTTGTAGACTCTATTGATGCGGTGATACAGGCATCCAGAAAGCTCTGGATTCACTCGCTGAATACTGCAGACTTGCTCCGGACTTGCTGCCCTTCCTGAAAACTGCTGGTATATCGGCGACACCTACGTCGATTGCATAGCCGCCAAAGCAGCTGGTCTAAAAAGCGGTGCGGTTACATGGGGTGTTCAAAATGAGGAACAATTATCAGCCTGCGATGCTGATCAACTGTTCAGCACTCCGGCTGAAATGACCGTATTTTTCATCAGTCTGGATGCGAGCAGATATTAAAATCTATTTGCTCCGGCTTTGAGGCCCTT
>DMKD01000083.1:0-174 GCA_003454605.1 Spirochaeta sp.
TGAAAGATGAGGAGATGATGGAGGTAAGCAGGCTTTACGTCGGCCTCGCTGAACAGATTACAGGGACGAAACTTCCCATCTCTAAAGCACCCCGTAAGGAAATCACCGACGCTCTAGCAGAGCTCGGGCTAATCAGATAAATAATAAATTAAAGGAGCATTAAATGTCTTTAAC
>DMKD01000083.1:242-2419 GCA_003454605.1 Spirochaeta sp.
TCATTGCCCCTATGTTCTTCATATTATTGAATATTTTTCAATAATGGCAGGAGAATATCAGAAGCAGGGAATCGGTATAGTTGGAATAAACTCAAACGATGTTGACACCTATCCGGATGACTCACCAGCTAATATGGCTGAGTTTTCGAAAAAGTATGATCTCAGCTTTCCCTACCTCTTCGATGAGACCCAAAAAGCGGCCCGAAGCTACAGGGCTTCATGTACGCCCGATTTCTTCCTCTTCAACAGTGAAAGAAAACTCGTATACAGAGGCCAGCTTGATGACTCAAGACCGGGGAATAACAAACCCGTTACCGGCCGGGAGCTGCGGGCGGCCCTGGATGCTCTCCTTATAGAGGAACCTGTAGTTGTGAACCAGAAACCGAGCATGGGATGTAATATTAAATGGAAATCCGGAAACGAACCTGATTACTTTTAGCAGCATATCAGCTTCACATTATCAGGGAAATCAGACACTGCTGTTGTTGTTTACATCCCGCCGCTTATCGAATACTATTCCTTTGAACGTATTATGAAATATGACCTGACTATTATCGGCGGCGGTGTTGTCGGATGCGCGATTGCCCGTGAAGCTTCAAAATATAAACTCAAGACCCTGCTGATTGAAAAAGAGCCCGATGTTTGTGAGGGTATAAGCAAGGCAAACAGCGGGGTTCTGCACGCAGGCTTCAACATCAGGCCCGGCTCACTTAAGGCGCGTTTCAACGTTGAAGGGCTCAAGATCTGCACGTCAATTGCAGAAGAGCTTGATGTGGACTATAAAATCTGCGGCAAGCTGGTGGTCGGGAAGTCAGATGAAGACCTCCCCTACCTCACGAAGCTCATGGAACAGGGGAAGCGGAACGGATGCTCAGGTCTATCGATAGTAGGTAAAGATGAGATTCAACGTTATGAGCCCGGCGTCAGCGCGAAATGGGCGCTGCTGTCGGAATCGACAGGAATAATAACCCCCTTCCAGTTTACAATTGCGCTTGCTGAAAATGCTGCGGAAAACGGCACTGAGTTTCACCTCAATACTGAAGTCACCGGCATTGAATCACTCCGGGGAGGCGGGTTCAGATTAACCAATTCAGACAAACGCAGCATCGATACCGAATTTCTGGTTAACAGCGCCGGCATGAAGTCCGCTGATATCAAGTCATTGATAGAAGAGCATAATAATGTAGTTTATCCCTGCCGCGGCGAATATTACATCACCGACAAAGAGAACGCCAGCCTTTCTATGCCTGTCTACCCCATTCCGCCGACAGACGGCAGCGGCCTCGGTGTGCACATTACGCCAAGCTGCAATGGGAATATTCTACTCGGCCCTTCTGCAGATTACCTTGACGACGGAGAAGATGTATCAAACACAGCTGATGTCATGGCGCAGCTGAAAAAAGAAGCCTATGAGCTCATGCCGGAGCTTAAAGGTCACAGCTTTATTAAAAACTATTCGGGGATGCGGCCCAAGCTGTTTGCAAAAGACAGCGGTGAGAGTTTTGCCGACTTCATAGTTGAAGAATCTGAACGGTTCCCCGGAATGATAAATCTTATGGGAATTGAGTCGCCGGGGCTAACCAGCGCACCGGCAATTGCAAAGTACGTAATTGAAGAGCTTATCGGCAGCCATACTTATCTGTATGAAAATCATGCATATAACCCGCAACGTAAGGGGATTATACGCAGTTCAAAGCTGTCTGATGTCGATTTTAAGAGACTTGCAGCACTTAACCCTGATTACTCAGAAATAATCTGCCGCTGCGAGCAGATCAGCCGGGCCGAAATCATACAGGCAATTCGAAACCCTCTTGGAGCCCGGAGTCTCGGCGCAATAAAAAAGCGGAGCTATTCAATGATGGGACGCTGCCAGAGCGGGTTCTGTCTCCCGCGGATAATCGACCTGATAGTAGAAGAAACCGGTTTATCGGCCGAAGAAATTGTTAAAAGTTCTACCGACTCGCAAGTACTGTTCGGGAGAATAAAGTGAGACATCAATACAAATGCGCTGTAATTGGTGCCGGTCCGGCGGGCCTGGCTGCGGCAGTAAAGCTTGTCCGCGAGGGGATGAAGGACTTCATTCTTATCGAGCGTGAAAATGAGCTTGGAGGGATTCTCAATCAGTGTATTCACACCGGCTTCGGGCTCGAGTTCTTTCGGGAAGATCTCACCGGTCC
>DMKD01000083.1:2508-3008 GCA_003454605.1 Spirochaeta sp.
GAAAAACTGAAACCGCAGATACTCACGACCTCAATGGTACGTGAAACCTTAAAACAGCCCGGCGGCGGCTTTGTACTCAATATCAGCTCAAAAAAACATGGACTGCTCTCAATTAAGGCCGATGCAGTCATCACCGCAACCGGCTGCCGCGAACGGACCAGAGAAAATATAGAGGTTGCCGGAAGCCGACCGGCCGGAATCTACACCGCAGGCCAGGCACAGAACCTCATTAACCGGCGACACTACGCGCCCGGACGCCGCATTGTGATCCAGGGCTCGGGTGATATCGGCCTGATTATGGCTCGTCGGCTTACCATTGAAGGCTTCGAAGTGGCTGCCGTGCTTGAACGGCTGCCGTACCTAAGCGGCCTTATCAGAAACAAGGTACAATGTCTCGACCACTTCGACATCCCCCTGTACTTAAACCGGCAGATAACCGATATCCACGGCCGGGGACGGGTAAGTTCTGTATCAACAGCTGAAACGGGGCCGGGCGGACA
>DMKD01000389.1 GCA_003454605.1 Spirochaeta sp.
GACGGTTATGATGATACAGAAATCAGGGATCCGGCTCTGGATCAGAATTCGCTCGGTCAGCTCTTTTTCAATAAAGAGAATTTTTACCATGTTTTTTTAAATCCGTTTATTTATTTTTTATTATTCTAACAAAGAAAAAGAAAGCGGGCAAGAAAAAACTTTCTTCGCACGCTTTTTAATGTGTTACAGCGTCTTCCTCTATAAAGATTTACTCCAAAGTTACCGCCGTTCCGTACACCAGAAATTCAGCAGCACCCTGCATGACGCTCGTTGTTGTAAACTTGAGTCCCACAACAGCATCAGCCCCGAGAGACTGGGCATCTTCTATCAGCCGATCGATTGCCTGTTCGCGCGATTCGGCCATCATCTTTGTATAATCAACAATCTCTCCGCCGACCATGTTCTTGAAACCGGCCATAATATCCTTCCCCATATGCCGTGCTCTTATAGTATTGCCCCGCGCCATGCCAAGGACTTTCACAACCTTTCTTCCCGGAATAGAATCTGTCGTAACCAGAATTATGCCGTTTTCACTCATTTCATTACCCCTTTGTATTTATCCGTTTTACTCTCTTTAATACGATCTGTTAATGCTGTTATAAATAGAACTATAACAGAGAGCACCGCTGCTGCAACAACAATTTTAACAAACAGGCCCTCTCCCGACTCTGAAAACAGGGTGAACAGAGCGTATCCCGCCAGCAGCAGCCAGGACGCAACCATGAGAATAAATCCTGCGCCTCCGGCAAAACGTCGCCCCTTGCTGCGGCGAAGAGTCTCAAACCACTCTTCATCCGGCGCAGGCCCCTTTATTCCGCTGAGTTTCTTCTTGAGTTTCAACAGCCCTATATACTCGTCTCTGCATTTATAACAGGATTCAATATGCTCCATCAGAGGGGAGATTTCTTCTTCGCTGAGTTCATCATCAATGAGCAGCTGACATTTGTGTTTGGATTCATCACAATTCATGTTTTACCTCCAGGTTTTCTTTTAGAAGCTTTCGAGCATTAAACAACCGCGACATTACAGTTCCCTTGGGAATGCTGAGGATATCAGCCATTTCATCATAGGAGCATTCATCATAATGCTTCAAGATGATAATCTCCCTGTACTTGTCGGGCAAAGCCATGACTGCATCCCGGATCTCCTGCCTTGATTCACGCTGGGTAACCTCTCTCTCAACCGACTCAGATCCCGGCTGCAGTTCGGGAAATTCCATTCCCGCTTCTGAGCCGGATTTTCTGCGCGCCCTGTTAATACAGAGATTCTTCGTGATTCTGAAAAGCCATGGATAAACCGGACGCTCCTTGTCATAGCTTCCAAAATTCCGCCATGCACTGAGGAATACGTCCTGGGTGATGTCGGCAGCCTCTTCTGAACTACCGAGGTATCGGTACGCTGTGAAATAGACCCTTCGGTCATAGGCTCTGAACATTGCTGAAAATGCTTCACTCTCTTTCATTCTGTCCATTAATACAGATCTGCTCCTGATTTATTCAGTTTTTTTTCAAAAATACTTATTTTTTTTAACCGTTGTTGCAATATGAATATCGACATGATAGAATTCTGATATTATGGGAAAAATCGTATTACCGCCCTTAAAATTTATTCTGCTGTCTATTCTCAGCGGCCTGGTCTTTCTTACGTTTTCACTGATCTATCATTGGGGTCAGTGGGTTTCGCCCTCTCTTGAGCTGAAAAACAGTCTTCTGATCTGGCTGCCTTCGGCTTCCTACTCGGTTATTCTTCCGTCGGTAAGCTCAGGCCTTCTATTCACCTTTTTCAGCTACCGAAAAACCAGAATCAACCCTGTTGCCGCAGCTCTTACAGCTGCAGCAGCCTTTTTCATCATATTTTCCGGATTTTCATATACCGGTTCTATGACTGACAACCATGAAGCTATATCTTTTCAGCCCTTTAATGAACGCAAACTTCATTCGATCGATAACGGTATAATCTATTCCGACAGCATCAATGAAAACAATAAAAATATTGTAGACGGCATTCTGATAAGAGCAAACGGGAGCGATCTGCCGGGTTTTAAATACTATCAGAGCGCAGAACTAATCAAAAACGCACATCCCGAGCTTGAAATAGATGAAGGACGAAGCATAGATATAACGCCGGGTAATCCGGTTTTTCACGAAACTTTCATTCCGGGAAGTATTTTAGGCAGTTATATAGCGGATATCGATTCTTTAAATGAAACCTTCCGGGCAGCCGCATCGGAAGAAGGTTCGCAGTTCATCATTCTCGCTGCAGCAATGACTGCCTTTCTTCTGGCCTGTATGCTGTTTCACGGGGCAACCGTTTGGCCGCTGCTGGATTTCATCCTTATTCTCGGATTTCACCGTATCTTCTACTATCTTCTTTCGCTGTTTTCAAGAGAATCGGATTTCATCAATGAAACGCTGTTCGGCGGCAGAACACCGGGCAGTATTCCGCTGTTCACCCTGGCGTCAGTCACCCTGATTATCTTTCTTTTCGGTATACTCATCAGGCTCACCGGTCGAAGGAGAAGCGCGTGAATCTGTCGATACCAAAACGATTTCTGATTATCACTGCCGCGGCCTATATACTGGCATTCCTTTTCTTCCTTGTAGTCAACAACATCCAGTTCTCGGAAAAAACGGTTGATCTCTACTTCAAGACCGGATGGATAATAAACAGGACAATGCTTCAATTTTTCGAATATCTGATTCCCGTACAGGGGATTGCAATCCTTTTTACCTTTTCAGTCTTTTATCCGAAGCTTAAGAGCGAATCCGGATTTGAACTTCTCACTGTCAAAGCCTTTAACAGCTTTGTCACGGTAGTCATAATCATTCTGCTGAGCCTGACTGCTCTGTTCTTCACCGGAAGTGAAATATTCAAACCGGGCTTTCATAAAAAACTTGATACCTACGTCTACCTGACAAAAGCATCCAGGGCTTATCTTGAACAGGCGGAAACTGCCGCCGAAGACGGACGGCTGTTCGATGCTGAGGATGCGGTAAAACGCTATCTGGCCATCAAAACCGATGACGCTGAAGGTGAGGCGCTCTACAAGGCAATTACAGCAAGAATTGAGAATCAATATTCAGCTGCCGAGCCCGGCACAGCCGAAAGGGATACTGACATCGACAGCCTCGATCTAAGCTATGATGATGCTCTGAGACTTGCAAAAAGATACCTTGAGCTCGAGGATTTTTACTCTGCCTATTATTATGCTCAGATAGCATCCGGTCTTTCCGGAAGTAACGAGGAATCCAAAAGCATTCGCTCAAGGGCCTGGGCATCACTATCGAAAACCGCGCCTTCGAAGGAAGAGACCGAGGAGTTCCGGCTTTTCTCGGATAAAAAACGCGGCACTGAGCTTCTGCTCAGCAATAAACCTATTGATGCCTATTATCTGTTTAATCAGCTCAATGTTGAACATTCCGCCGATCCCGATATCTCCAAATATCTGAACGAAAGTATCCGCGAGACGAGAAAACTCACCTACTTCATAAATGAAGCTGAAGATGCATTAAATTTCCCGGGATTTACCGATATCGCCTTCCTGAATTCCAATACCGATGATTCACGCGAGCTGATATTTTTCGGGAAAATGGTTACCATGGCATCCGGAACCTATTTTGAAGATATTGAGACAGTAGTATTCAATCCCGAAACTGGAATTAAAAACCACATGACCGCCCGCTACGGTAAGCTCAGCGGTGATCATATAGTACTGAACGGAATAGATCGTGAAAACAGGAATATCAGAATCTATCCCGAATATCTGACTGCCGACAAGCTTCCTGAACTCTATAATACCCTGAAACTCAATATAGACTGGACGCTTCTTCACGGACTGAGCAGCAGCGGAAACATCTATAAAAAGATGAGTCTGCTCGAGCTTATTAAATTCGAACCCGTTATTTCCGACTACGGCTGGATGGTGGAACCCCTCTATATCGAGATTATTACGAGAGTACTTAATCCCTGCGGATTCATGATACTCAGTCTGATAATGATTGTGATAAGTTGGAATTACCGCAAATTTACAGGCCGTATCCCGGTTGCAGGTTTTATCCTGCTGCCGGTCATTGTTTATATTACAGCCCTGTTCTCCGAAACCTATATCTACGCTATGAGGCTGCTCTGTTCATGGATCTTCCTGGACTTCGGCAAACCGGCGGCCCAGATTCTGCTTGCATCCAGTCAGATAGTCCTTCTTATCGCAGCTTTTCTGCTGATAGCAGGCCTCGGAACTGGTGAGCGCAGAGAATCGGCCTGATGAGGCTGCCCTTTAATCCGCGAAATCACATCTTCAAAACAGCCGGCGCGGCCGCAGGAATGATAGCCTTAGGCCTCTTCGGCCTGATATTCGGCTTTATAGGCGGCGCGCTCGTCGATCAGCTGACGGCAGGCCTTCGGCAGAAAAATCTGCTCAGGCGCTTTTTCAGTAATCCCGCAGCCGCAGAGGGTTCTAGAGAACTGAAACTGCTTACTCCATCCGCCGGTGCTGCGGTTATCTGGTATTTTTGCAGCAATGAACCCGCCAGACTCGAGATAGCCTCAGCCGCCCTGCCCGTTTTTTTCCCCGAAGCACCCCGATACTGCGGCGAATCCTTGAGTGAACACCCTGCCGTCAATTACGAATCCGCCGCTGTCTTCTTCGGCAACAATGCGGATGAGAATCAGAAAACAGCTCTGGGCAATATGCTGAGATTCTGCGGCTTAGAGCGGACAGCCGCGCGCAAGGCTGCAGGAAACGCCGAAACGGCACGAATTCTCGCTGCCTCGGGATATAAAGCTGAACCCGCCTCATCTGATGAGCCGGAGAGCGAAGAGGCTGATTTTACAATATTAGGATTAGCTCCGGACGCAGCACCCGAGGAGATTAAAAAACAGTATCATATGCTTGCCGCCCATTTCCATCCCGATGCTGGAGCTCAGCTGAGTCCCGAACAGCAGAGGATTACCGAGGATGCTTTCAAGCGCATACAGGCCGCCTACGAGCGTCTGAGCGGCTCCTGAACGACCATCGGCGACTAGTCATCCACCCGTTGGATACGGGCTCCGAGAGACTGCAGCCTGCCGCAGAGGTTCTCATAACCGCGTTCAATCTGATAGACATTTCCAATCACCGACTGGCCCTCAGCGCAGAGGGCGGCAATCACCATCGCCATACCCGCGCGCACATCGGGAGAGATCAGATATGATGCCCGAAGCCTTGCCGGCCCGCTGACAACAGCGCGGTGCGGGTCGCATAGTATAATGCGGGCGCCCATGCCTATCAGCTTGTCGACAAAGAACATCCTGGACTCGAACATCTTCTCATGAATAAGGATAGTGCCTTCTACCTGTGTAGAAACGACAAGCATGATGCTTGTGAGATCAGGCGGAAATCCCGGCCAGGGCGAATCGTCAATCTTGGGAATCATCCCGCCGAGATCA
>DMKD01000191.1 GCA_003454605.1 Spirochaeta sp.
GGCAGCACCATTTCCACAATCCATAACAACTTTCAGTCGACTCGATTTCCCGAGAAATCGACGGACATGGGCTGAGTAGTCATCCCTGATATTCAACTCTTCGACTTTGCCTCTTTTTTTCATGATAACCAGGGGTTCGGTTATCAGCGTTTCAATCTCCTTCAGACCGGTATCAGGTCCGACGGGAACCGCTGATTTACCTGAAATCTTCAGGCCATTATATTCAGGTGGGTTGTGGGACGCCGTTATCATCACACTTCCGGAAAACCCATAATATACCGTGGCAAAATATACAGCAGGCGTATCACAGACACCGATGTCCACAACATTTGCACCAGCATCTCTTATACCTTGTGAAAGTACATCAAAGATTTCATCGGAAGAATTTCTTGCATCCCTCCCGACAAGAATCCTTTCGGCCTTCAGGACGGCCGGCAGATTATAACCGATTCTCCGGATTCGCTCCCTATCGAGCTCTTCCGGGAAAATCCCCCGAATATCATTTGCCTTAAAAATTCCCATGATATTAATGCCTTACCGTGTTAATTAACTCATACACACATTCAATAGATTCTCTGAGGTCATTTTCATTTTTCATTTCGATGGATAAAGGTATATCCCAACCTTCCACAACCGATCTATTCAATATGGCTTCCAGTGAAAGAATCCCACTTTTTAAGGAACTGTGAGAATCTTCAAGACCTGAATTACTGTGCAAGTGAGAGAGCTTAACCCTATCAATTCCTAGCTCAGAAACAAGATAGGATGGATCCCGGCTTAAATAGAGCCCATGACCGAAGTCAACCGTATAGTAGAGATCGCCATCAACAGAATCAGCAATTTCCCTCAGACTGCCGGGGTGCAATCCATGCTTGAGCTGTGATTTCTTGAACGCATTACCATTTTCAAGACAGAGGTTAACGTCCTTTCCCCGGGCATACGACAGAAGTCTATTGATACTCTCAATATTGAAAAGCTTCGAATCTTCCCAATTCGATTCTGAATAGTCTTGTAAAGGAAGAGAACCGGCATGTATTGTCGCCAGATTTATCCCCATCTCAGCTGCCGCGCAGATGGACTCCTCGACACCCAGTATAGAAGCCTCTCTTTCTTCTGAATCCAATGATGCGATATTCAGACCAACAAAAGATGTATGCATGGAAAGGCCGATACCATATGACTCAGCCAGGTTTCTGATTCTTCCGTATTGCCTCGATGAGCTTCGAAACGCAAGCGGTTTTTCAAATTTAAACTCAACCCATGACAGCTTCAGGCTTTTCGCCAGATCCAGAAACTCAAGATAACCGTATGGGTATTCCTCATAACAAACCGCACCGAGTTTGATGGATTTGTTACTCATAATCTTCAGACAAATTCATACTGCTGAAATAGTGCTTCCGTCTCAAATCTGTAAGTTCCTCAAGTGCGTTAACCGCTTTATCTCCCAGTTTGCTCGAAACACCATTGATGAGGGCATTATTAATCGCCATGGGAACAACCTGCGAATGAAAGGTTCCCAAAGAGCCCCTTAGCGACATCAGGATAATTCCTGCTCCCTTAATCATGGGGGGAATCAAACTGTCTGTAATCAATAACACCGGAACACCTTTATCCCGACAGACATCCATCAGTATCCTGAAATCAATTGTCGGTTTGTAGAAATGGTAAACGATAACCAGATCTTTCTTTTCGATATGAATAAGTCTCTCTATCACATTCTTTCCAGAAACTGAATGCTGATAAGCCTTCATCTTAAAACGTGACAACCGAAAAGCCAGATGGTTGGCCAGACATTCATTTCCACCATTCCCGAATATAAACAGACGATCAGCTTTGACAATCTGGTTTATTGCTTTAATAAATGACTTGTTATCAAGAGCTCCTACTGATTGCTCCAGAAGGCTTATCTCTTTATTAACATGAGCCTCATACTTTAATGGATCGTCCGGAAGTTCCTTAATGGAACGCTTCATGCGCTCCCCGGGCGTCAGGTACTCTCTATAGTAATTGGTGAGGCTTTCCTTGAGTTCCGGATATCCTTTATGACCAAGATTCTGAGCGAATCTGACGATAGTCGCCTCACTGACTTCCAGTACAGCAGCAAGTTTTGTTATCGAGAAGAAAATCACTTCATCGTAATGTCTGATGATATAGTCAGCAATTTTTTTCTGCTGCTTTGGCAGAGTGTCATAACTCTCGAGGATACGATTATAACTATCAGAAGACGTTATCATACTTACACCCCTGCTTGGTTTCTAAGTTATTATGATCTTCAATCGGATCAGATGTCAATAATAATTGAAAAGTACTTTTCATATACCTCTAGTAATGAAAGCATATTTTTTCGATTCCTTTCGAGATGATTCTGAAGGTATGTTGACACGATAATCTGAAAACATTCTTTCATTAGTTGACATAGTGAAAACATTCCTTTATATCAATAAGTATGGTAAATATTCTGAGTATACTATTACCGACTGTACTGAAAGCCGGAGAGAAGGCAAAATCAAGCCAGAAGGGTGTCTCTCACAGTTATAAGAAAGACGGAAGCATCCTTACACATATCGATACCGAGCTGAACTCATTACTGTGCCAGACAATTAGAGAGCATTTTCCGGATGCGAATATCATTTCCGAAGAGGAAGATTCGGTATTCAAGCCCGACCGGAAATACACTTTTACGGTAGATCCGATTGATGGAACCGATTCGTACTCCCAGGGCCTACCCGGCTGGTGTATCGCCATTGGATTGCTCAATTCCCAGCTCACGCCGATTGGCGGAATAATCTATGCCCCCCGCTGGAGCACGCCCACTTCCGATGAGACACTCGTCGTAATCGAACCGGGGCAACATCCGACAATTAACGGAGAATCGATTTTTCTCGATATGAGTTCAGAACTTCTACCGGAACAATCGCAAGTCATGATCAGCTCTTCTCTTCATAAGAGCGTTAATATACGGCATTACCCGGGAAAAACAAAATACGCCGGTTGCGCCGTTCTCAACATACTCGCAATCGCAATGTATCAGAGAGTGACATGTACCCTGATTACCCCTCTTCATATCTGGGATATTGCAGCTGCCCATGCTGTGTTGAACGCACTGGGGCTTATTCTGGTTTATTCAAACGGTGACTCCATTTCATATAAGGCATTAACCAATAGAGAACTGACAAGAGAGCTCATCCTCGCAGGCAGTATTGACTCAGTCAGAACAACAAAAAAATTCATCAATCAGGTATCAGAATAATGGTAAAACTCGGATTATCTCTGGCATGGACCTATCTGGCAAACAATCCTGCCGGAAGATGTTCCAATAAATGGACTGATTTTTTCGGTAACTCTCGGGATTTTCTCGAACTACTTGAAAAGGAACCGGTAACATCAATTGAATTCCGTCATTTCGATGAAGTCGAGAATAAAAAAACCATTCACAGCGCGGCAAAAGCGATCTCAGAGACCTCATTCAATGCCACTGTTCACGGAGATATCAACTACAAGGATATCGGCCGTGAACTATTTGACATATTCCCCTGGTATCCTATTCTCCTGTCCCATATTCCTGAGAAAATCAAGAATACAGTGATTACCCTGCACCCTGTCCTTTCACCTGATAATGACATGGAAAGGTCAAAAGAATTATCTGTCTGTCTTATAAACGACCTGTTGGAAATGACGGATAAGGAAGGAATCCAGGTTCGGTTTTCCCTGGAGATACAACGCAACAAAGGATTATACGATCCCGGCACGACATACGATGGTATAATGGAGATACATCGCAGAGTGAATAATCCACGACTCGGTGTAAATTGGGACATGGGCCATACCCAATCAAATGTGAACCAGGGGAAATTATCTCAATACCCTGGACAATCTTTCCTGGCAGAGGTGAATCACACACATATTCACGATCTGAACTTAAAAGGTCAGACACATTGGCCCCTGACTCAAGGGAGAATCCCCCTTGCTGAAAATGTCAAACTCCTTGAAAGAGTTTCATATAATGATATTTACAACCTTGAATTGGCTACCGATCGCTTCGCTCATGAGAAAGACGCAGGGATCAGTATCCTGAAGAGTATTTCAATATTAAATTCAACCATAATCACATGTAAGAATGAATTATCGGAGGAAGCTCTTTCATCGATCTGATGTAATAATCGGGATCCACTCCCGTATCTATTGTATCATCAGAATCATCCACGTACTCGATTTGAATTGCAGCCATAAAACCGGCATTTTTAGCACCGAAGATATCCTTTGACGGACTGTTTCCTACATAAATACACTCTACTGGCTTATATCCATAGGCATCGGATGCATGATGAAATATTCCCGGATCGGGCTTCACTTTCCCGAATCCCGAAGACAGGATTATTTTTGAAAAGTAGCTTTCAAGGCCGTAGTCCACAAGATTCCTGGGAACCTGAGTAAGACTCACAACATTGCTGATAATCCCGAAATCCAGGCCTGTTTTTATCAGCTCCTCCATCACTACCTTCATTTCCGGTCTGACAGACCTTGTATACCGACCTGTCTCAACCAGGAAAGTGAGCTCTTCTGCCGTTTCAGCATCTATAAGATTCTTCTCCGATTCATCAAAAAGAATATAATCCTTCCAAACCCTTTCACTTGGCAGCTCCACCAGCGTCTTCTTCTTCCACGATTTGTACTCAGAGAGGCGGCTTATCAATTGATCGTAAAATTCCGGGATTGAACTTTTATCCGATACACGTATTCCCAGATTATCCAGGATAGACATCATTTTTCCCGCTGCAATCAGTGCACGCTCCCTTACTTCAGGGTAGAGGTCGATGGTACCGCCAAAATCAAAAAAAACTGCCTTCAAGCACAAATTTTCAGCCTCCTGCAATGAATTGATATATTCAAGCATTGTGTCAAAATTATTACAATACCCATAGTTTAAGGTGCGCTTCTTAATACACGGTTAATCTAAATACGTTCTGTACGATAAAAAGAGTCAGTAATCTGGTAAGAGCTGGCCATAAAGGCCAGCCCTTCCCAACAGAACGGCTCGTACCGGCCAGGTAAGCCGCTCCTCGATCAGTACTCCCACATGTTTTACACCACAAGGGAAGAGTTACAATTCACAAAGTCCTTAAGGAAAATCAACTCCCAATCCCTGAACCATTGAATGTTCAGTGTAAATTTGACTTCCTTCCTCACGGTGGACTGCCACCGATCCATTTTGATCCATGTCCTTTTGGCTCTTTGGATATCAAAGCCCGCTTTAATCATCATACTCTGAAACTTTCGTGGATTCTTCCACTTCTTCAGCTGCATTGACCGCAGCCTGCTCCTTATCCAGCCATCAAGCACATTAAAGATCATTTTAAATTCCTGTATTTTGAAATAATTAACCCAGCCTCTCAAGTAAACGTTGAGTTTCAGAATGATCTGGTACATCGATAGGGGATTATTGCGCTTGGTAAGCAACCTTACCTTGTTCTTGAATTTCGCAATTGATTTCTGACTGATACCAATCTTGCCTCTATAGAACTTGAAACCCAGAAATGCAATCTCTTTAATCTCCCCAGCACGACTTTTAGACTTGTTCACTTCCAGTCCCAGTTTCTCTTCCAGGTATTTTGAAACACTTGAAAGAATCCTTTGTGAAGCACGCGGAGATTTTGCCATTATCACAAAATCATCTGCCCATCTACAGAATCTCAAACCCCGATTCTCCAACTCCTTATCCAATTCATTCAAAACTATATTTGAAAGAATTGGTGACAATGGAGACCCCTGCGGGCATCCCTTATTGGTCTTATGAAACTCCCCATCCTCAATGAACCCCGCTTTTAACGCTCTTGCAATCAGCGTCACAAATCTTTCATCCGCTATCTTTCTACGGATAAGTTTAAGGATCAAATCATGGGGAATATTATCAAAGAACCCCTTTAGATCAAT
>DMKD01000352.1 GCA_003454605.1 Spirochaeta sp.
GGGAATTATTTAAGCGGCTGCTTTGTGTACAGAGCCTGTGACGGTATTATACGTGACGCTGCCGAATCTAATGGAGTGTTCCGCAGCTCGGAAAGGCGTCGAAGGGCTGTTAGACTGATTGTTACGGCGATGGCGAAACTTGACCCGGGGCCGCTGCATTTTTATATCGATGAACCTCATCCGCACAGTCGTGATCTTGCAGGTGAATTACGGGAGGCCCTCAGGGCTGCCGGTTTAAGCGGGGAAATAAAACTCGTCCGATCAGCCGATAGGGTTCTGAAAAATGCCGGAGGAATTCTTGTCAGCGGCGACTCCGAGATCATTGATGCGGTCAGGAAGGTTTTTGACCTTGCATCTTTTGTTCTTGAAACCGAGTTCCTTGCAGATTTACCTGATTTGGGCGTATTCCCACAGCCCTAAGCAATATCCCCGGTTAAAGTTTTTCAGCCTGGGTTTTCTTAAACACTTCAGCAGGCTTCCTATGCTTCCCCATAACCTGATGAACTTTTTTCAGTTCTTCGGGGATATCGATCCCCTGAGGACAGAGCGGCACGCATTTCCCGCATTCGATACAAAGTGACGCTTTACCGTTTAGAACTTCCTTGTTTACCTTATCTATGGAACCTGCCATCCTTCGATAAAGAAGCTTGTTTCGTAATTTCAGCCCTCTGTCCATCATATTGGCAGGTTTATTGTTCGCCGCATTTACTATTGCAAAATTTCCGGGAATATCAACACCGACGGGGCAGGGCATACAGTATTTGCAGGCTGTACAGGGTACAAGAATTCGCTCTCGGTAGATTGAGATGATTGATTCTATGGTTTTATTTTCTTCTGTTGTGAGTTTGCCGATACCGGATTCTTCAGCACTTTCGATATTCTGTTCAAGCTGTTCCATTGAGCTCATACCGCTGAGTACTACCGATACCTCGGGCAGATTCCACAGATACTGAAGGGCCCAGTCTACCGGACTGCGCTTCCCTGGACTTGCATCAAGGATTTCCCGGGCTTCGGCAGGCGGATTTGCAAGCATTCCGCCCTTAAGAGGTTCCATCACCGTGACGGCAATTCCTTTTTCAGCAGCATACAGGAGCCCTTCATGACCGGCCTGTACGGTTGTATCCAGATAATTATACTGAATCTGGGTGAGATCCCAGTCGTAGTAGTCAACTATCTTCTTAAATACAGGCAGAGTATCATGAAATGAAAATCCCATGTGTCTGATGCGTCCAGCAGTCTTCTCTCGTTCCATGTCCTCAATGAACTTGAACTTCTCGATTTTATTAAAGCTTCCCTCAGACAGACCGTGAAAAAGGTAGCAGTCAACGTAGTCCGTCTGCAATCGCTCAAGCTGGGCATCGAAAAAGCGGTTAAAATCTTCCTTTTTGTTCACAAGAAACATCGGCAGTTTTGTAACGAGGAAGACTTTCTCACGGTAGCCGTCCTGCAGGGCCTTGCCTAGTATTCTTTCGCTGGCACCCATATGGTATGGTCATGCAGTATCAAAGTAGTTGACGCCGGAGTCAATTGCCTTCCTTATTATATTGATTGCCTCTTTTTCATCCACTCGCGGATCGAGCGGGTTCTTCATGCCCGGCAGGCGCATTGCACCGAAACCAAGAGCTGATACTTCAAAGTCGATTTTTCCAAGTTTTCTGTGCTGCATTAGTTGCTCCTGTCACAATGAGTGATCGTTTAATTTTATTAAACTATCATAAATGCACCTTCTCTGATATCCGGATTATCTAAAAAAACAATATATTATTGGTGATATTTCAGATATTATTAAAATATGATAAGTTCTTTAGGTCATAAAATAATCTTCGGGTTTCAGGCGATGTCTGAGGCTGTAGGATTTTTTCTTTTCCTGATTAAAGAGACCTTCCTGTTCCCTCAAAAACGCCGAATAGGTTTAAAGGTACTGATAATGCAGATCTTTTTTACCGGTGTAGAAGCACTTACGGTAATCGCACTTATCTCACTCGGAATCGGGGCGGTGATTATAGTTCAAGGTAATACTATTCTTCCAATACTTGGAGATACTACTTTACTCTATGAAATACTAATTCTTGTAATCATGAGGGAACTTGGTCCCTTAGTCACCGCTTTCATCATAATTGCACGTTCAGGCAGTGCTATTACTACAGAACTGGGTAATATGGTTATATCACATGAAATGGAAGCTTACATGTCAATCGGGATAAATCCTATATCACAATTGGCAGTTCCCCGATTTATAGGCGTTACAATAGCGGTGATTCTTTTAAATATCTATTTTAACCTCTTCGGATTATTAGGATCCTGGTTAGTTACTAACCTGTTCACAAGTTTCCCATTTCGTGAGTATATTTCCGGTCTGATTATGCAGATAGAGTTAGTGGATGTGATCTCGTCATTTCTAAAGAGCTTTTTATTTGGTGTAATAATTGCAGTGGTTTCCTGTTATCATGGATTCAAGGTTAACCGTGCTGTTACAGAAGTCCCTGTCCGAACCATTCGTTCAATCGGCCACTGTATTATCGGCTGTATAGCAGCTGATGTCCTTGTGATAGTTATGCTGCTCTAGGTGAATTTGATGAATAATGTTATTGAGCTTTTTAATATATCCTACGCTGTCGGAGACGAAGTAATCATTGAGGATGTCAGTTTGAGTTTTCCGCAAGGCAGCACTACTATAATCATGGGGGCTTCGGGGTCCGGAAAATCTTCACTTTTGAAAATATCAGCAGGTCTGTATCCTAATATCAAGGGTAAACTTCTTTTTAAAGGAGAGGATGTCGGTCAGATGAATGAAAGAGAATATCAAATAATGCAGAGACAGACCGGATTCTTGTTTCAGGATGGTGCATTATGGGCCAATATGTCTCTGTATGATAATCTGACACTGCCTATCCTGGTAACTGATCCTGGAATCTCAAGAAAAGAATTGGATTCCATTGTCAACAGAACTATTGCTGTCATGAACTTTGATGAGCCTCTTGACCAGAGACCTGCAATGCTCTCAGCCGGAGAGCAGAAAATATTTTCCTTTTTGCGTTCAATAGTAACAGACCCTGAAAT
>DMKD01000223.1 GCA_003454605.1 Spirochaeta sp.
CTTACACCGGTCTTGAGCCAGTCTGTGATGGTTCCCTGGGAAAGTTCTTCCGGATCTATCTTGTCCAGGCGTTTTTCAATAAGCGTAAGCATCTTCTCGGTTACGGCCAGATGTTTCTGCTCCCGTTCCCTGAATGCCTTTTCGCGTTCCTCGCGCTTTATCTTTTCCAGGTGATTATCATAATCACCAGTTCGTCTCTTCCAGCGGTATTTGTTGCTCCAGGCCCGCCAGATGTTTATCCTGCGCTCAGGAAGGCCTGCATCATTTATTGATTTTCTGATGGTCCGGTCTCCGCCGTAATCGCGATAAAGGCAGAAGGCATGAAAGGCTGCGTTTGTTTCACCTGGTTGGCGCAGCCAGCTTTCTTCCTCGATAAAGTCTTTTTTACCGGGAATAACGGGTATATCAGACATCTATAGTTGAGAGCTCCGTTATCACCCTGATTGAATTATCATATTCCTTAACCCATTCCTTGTTCTGGGTAGCCTTGGCATGATCACGCCGATTCTTGAGAAACCGCAATGACTGCTTTATGTTTTCAACACTTAGATACTTGTTCTTCATCAGGCTGGTTCTCCCACAGGCTCATCAACTTCATCTGTAGCAGTTCCATTCTTAACAGCTGCTTTTTTTATTGTTTCACAGGCCGGAGCAATTTCACAGCTTTTCACCCAGTCCTCTATTTTGTCCTCATTGAATAGCACCCGACGTCCGAGCTTGACGTGTGGAATCTTTTCTTTTTCAGCATAGGTATAGAGTGTTTTTACACTCAGTTTCGTAAGTTCGGATGCCTCTTCAATTGTCAATAATGCTTTCATTTTAAACCTCCATAAAAAATAAAAAATCGGCAGATTGTGTTTAATCTACCGCTTTTGAAGGTGCCGAAATGATAGGGTTTACCCTACCTTGGTGAATTTTATTATTTTATTCTGGACATCCTTGATGTCTTTGAAATCATCAGATTTGAAGTGTGTATAATGCTCTGTCATTGCTGCAGAAGAATGACCAACCATAGCCCGCAGTTTACCATCTGATATATTATTACTGCGCATCATGGTGTTTAGATAATGACGCCAGCTATGAAAACAGAGTTTACGTTCAGATCTCTGCTGTTCATCGATTTCTATTTCCCCGAGTGCTGAATTAAGCGCGCTTCTTATTTTCGACTGGCCTACAGGTTCTTTACCGCTATTCTTTGAAAAAACAAAACCTCCGGAATTTGCTTCACTCATCGCTTTCAACTCATCCATCAAATCTTCCGGTATTACTACCTCGCGAACATAGTTTGTTTTTGTGGCTGATAATCCATCATTTAATTTATACTGCTTATCTACCAGAATATAATCTTCATAAAGGCATTCACCGCGTACTGCAAGAACTTCCCCCATCCTCATGCCGGTACAGGCTGCAAGCAGATTTGCGTAATAGGAAATATCATCATACCAGATCTCATCCTTCTTTTTGATATCGAATAAGCTCTTCACTTCTTCATGATTAAGAACGCCACGTTTTACTATCTCCTTTTTAAGAGGTGCAACGTCTGCAGCAGGATTGTTCTTTATAATTTTTCTCCGCATAGCTTCCTTAAACATTATTTTAAGAATAACCAGATATAAAGTCACCGAAGATTGCGACAACCCTTTTTCAAATAATACATCAAGCCATTTTTCAATGGCATATGCTTCAATTTCTCTAAGATCCATAGCACCGAAATAGGGTAGTATGTGATTATCCAGGATTCGCTGAGCTGAATGTACATATCTTCTGGTGATCTTCCTTCTTTTCTTCGCATACTTTAAGTATTCGCATTTATCCCAATCCCACCAATCAACAGCAAATTCCTTAAAAATCAATTTCAATTTCTTTTCAGGTATAAGCTTGTCGTTCTTGAATAGATCATAGCAATAAGCTCTTGCCGCCGTTTTTGATGTTTTTCCGGTTGAAAAACCATTAGTTCGACGGTTCTTTTCATCATAGGTTTGATAATACCAGACCTTTTTTCCCGACGGTAATTTCCTCAAATACATTGTAAATGGCTCTCTGTAACGCAAAATAGACTCCTATCTCGGCTGAACTGCTGTCATAACTGCATACACAGCCGATTTGATAATATTTTGTTAGAAATTACAGTAGAATAACTATCGACTACGTAAGGGTTTACCCTACCTCTTAATTTTTTTCAAATTTCTAAAAAATTATATATAGTAATACTTGATGAATCATGAAAAACGAGTTATGATTTTTACCTATGGAAAATAATTGTTGCGCTGATGATGAAATTAAAACTCTATCTGAAAAGTTGAAGGTTTGCGGACATCCCGTTCGCCTTAAAATCTTATGTCTGATTGAAAAAGAGGATTCCTGTGTTACAGATCTATGGCAGTGTCTTGATCAATCCCAGCCTGTAATATCTCAGCACCTTGCTGTTCTTAAGGATAAGGATATTGTTGAATCAGATGTACAGGGAAACAGGAGAATCTACTCAATCTCAGACCCGTTTATAAAGAATATGGTTCAGTCTTTCTCATTTGTTGGAAGGATCGGTTCTGATCCAAGGTAAGTAAATTCTCCAGATATTAAAAACCGCCGGAAAGGCGGTTTTTTTATTTTATCATTTTAACCTTATTGGAATATCTGGGAGAATTGCATGATGGAAGTAACAAAACCTATTATGGTGGTAACCCATACGGTGATCGTAACAAAATTACTGAATCCGTCATCTGCCGTCTGCAGGAGGTTCTTATTCACATAGATGATTGAACCTGGGGCAACCTCGTCGGTAAGCACTACATCGGTTCTGTTACCATCACGGTCAATCAGCTCGATATTATTTACATTGGCCGTCTGGTAATCAATGCCTCCGGCCGCAATGATATAGTCCATTACGGTATATCCGTTCACATGGGGAATACCCGTTGCAGCACTGTCGTCCGAATTATTAACAGCACCGAATACAGCTACAAAGGTCTTCTCTATGGGAATAAGGATGTGATCCCCCGGTTCCAGTTCAACATCGCTGTCTGTATTTCTTGTCGTCCATAATTTTTCAATATCTAAAGAGACAAACTCTCCGTTATCGGGACGCCTGATTTGTGCCTGTTCGATGATGGCATATGGAGTAGGGCCTCCGACCTTATCGAGGACGTTCAGGAGGCTGATTCCGGGATAGTAGGGCACTTCAAGTTTTACTGAGGTTGTCGGTGCAGTAAACGGGGCAGTACCCGGGATTATCTTACCGTAGATCGCACCTTCAACAGTGATGGTGTCTGCATTTTCGGATATCGATGGAATTGAAATTATATCACCGTTATTAAGCACAAATCCTGGTGCTGAATCGGTATCGGCTTCAAGACGAACTGTTTTACCATCTTTATCTACCCGGGCTACTTCAATTCGCTCATCCCATGCACCGGTTTTAGTACCCCCGGCAAGATTAAGTAGACTGTCGAGATTCTCATCAGGCATAAGTTCGTATACACCGGGATAATTTATCATTCCATTCACAGTTACTACAGTGTCAGCCATGGGTATATATAGCTTATCGCCGGGTAGAAGTTTCGGGTTTGAATCGAAATCAGCATCATTATAGAAATTAGAAATGTCTACGCTGATTGTTTCATCTCCCCGGATTATTCTGACATCACGGTATGAGGCATTAGATTTAAATCCCTTACACAGGGCGATTGCATCAATAACGGTTGTCACCGGAGTCGCGTTGATATATCCTGAGACATTAACACCGCCGTATATGAAAACGTTGAAATTAGCCGGAGTAGTAAGATTAAATGAAACAAACTGTACCGGCATCATATCTGAAATCTGATCTGAAATATAGGCCTGCAGCTCCGATATGTTTCTTCCCCCCACATTGGTTTTCCCAATGAACGGCAGAACTATAGTGTAATCCGGCTGAAGCTGGATGCTGTAGGTTGTAATATAATCTGCACTTCGTTCGGTATTTGCTCCGTAATTTATAAGAAGGGTAAATACATCGCCCGGGGTAAGCGGATAATCGTTGAGTTCTTCAAAGTTAGTAGGAACGCCGGTTGCTGTGTTCAGCATGGCGTTAGATGTCGTAAGAACGTATCGGAAGATACTTGCCTGCAGCCCGAACCTGGGCTCTGAATCACTAATGTCTTCACCTGGTTCCGAAAAGATCGGAGTTATCATCGTAAGTAGTATTACTGCAAGAATTAAAAGCTTTTTCATGACCGAATAATAGCAGTCAAACCCCCCGTAGTCAATGATTCCGTGAGCTATCCGAAGGGGCAGTTTTTCTATATACTTGGAGAGGTAATGAAAAAACTTACAGTAGCTCTTGAGAACAAAAAAACGAATGTGTTTATCGACAGAACAGCGGATTTTTCCGTACTTGAGCTGAATAATAAAAACAGCTTGCTCGTAACCGATGATACCATGGTAAAATCCTCCGCAGCGCAGAGTCTTATGGATGCGGGAATACCATCTGTTGTACTTGGTTCGGGTGAAAAATATAAATCGTTGGAATCAATTGAGAAGATAGCGGAAACGGGAATAAAACTCGGATTGGACCGCGGCGCCGTTATTATCGGATTGGGAGGCGGGGTAATCTGTGATATGGCGGCTTTCGCCGCTTCGGTATATATGCGCGGCTGCAGACTTGTGCTGGTGCCGACAACCCTGCTGTCTATGGTGGATGCTTCAATCGGAGGAAAGACCGGGGTAGACTTTCTGGATAGAAAGAATCTGATCGGCAGTTTTTATCCGGCTGAGAAAGTGCTGATCTATACTGATTTTCTTAATACCCTTCCAACGGATGAATTTAAAAGTGGACTTGCAGAGCTGATAAAACACGGGTTTTTGTCGGGTGATGCGCTTCTGGATTTTATCGAAACCAGCAGAGATGGTATCCTTGCACGAGAGTCGGAGATATCAGCCGAAGCGATTTATCGAAGCCTGAAAGTAAAGGCCGCTTATATAGAGAAGGATTTTCGGGAAACCGGCTGCAGAACGCATCTGAACCTTGGTCATACCTTCGGTCACGCCCTTGAAACTGCTGCGGGTCTCGGAACATTCACCCATGGAGAAGCTGTAGCCTGGGGAATCCAGCGGGCGATGAAAGCCGGTCTGAACTGCGGTATTACCGAGGCGGCTTATGCAGAGCGGGCTGAATCGATACTACGGAAATACGATTACAATATCGATTTCACTGATTTTGATCATGAGCTCTATATTAAGGCGATTGCCTCGGATAAAAAAAAGAAAGACGGCGAGCTCCGGTTTATTCTTCAGCAAAAAGCCGGTATTACTGAAATTCGCCCTCTGGATGAAAATGCCATCAGAGAGGTGCTTGAAACCCGATGATATTTAATTCAGTCAATAAAGAAATACGGAAGCATAGAGGCGATGATCTCGCCTTTGTCTTTTCCGGTGCCGACATGCTGGTCGCGAATGATTCAGTCCCTATCATCTCGGAAGTAAACTCCCTGCTTTCAAAAAACGGTATGGATGCTGAAGGCGACGGTATTTTTTTCGGAATGCTTGATGACTCAGCCTGCTATTTATTTGCTCTTCCCTCAAGTTTTGAAGCCGAAGGCTGGGAGGTCGCTGCCGGAGACGGTTTAGGTGCTTATCAGTTTGTGCTTCTCAGGCACTACGTCGGTAGGCTTGACCCGGTTATTAATTCCGCCGCCGGTTACGCCTCACATTTGCTTCATTGGCATAAACACAGCCGGTACTGCGGACGATGCGGAGCTGAAAATATCTGGTATGAGAAGGAATGTGCGAAGAAATGTCCATCCTGCGGAAATACGCAGTTTCCGAAGATTTCTCCGGCAATCATAATAATGGTAATGAAGGGTGATGAAATTCTATTGGCCCATAATAAAAATTTTCCTGAAGGCCGCTACAGTCTGCTTGCGGGTTTTATAGAGATGGGCGAAACGATAGAAGAAACAGCCAAACGCGAGGTTCGCGAAGAGGTCGGAATAGAGATTGAGAATGTAGAGTACATCTCAAGCCAGAGCTGGCCTTTTCCCGATTCACTGATGCTGGGTCTTTCGGCCGAATATAAGTCAGGTGATATAATACCTGACGGTACAGAAATAGTTCATGCAGACTGGTATACGCCGGATACTTTTCCGTCGATACCTGGTCACGGAACAATAGCGAGAAAAATAATTGACGAATACACGAAGAAAAATAAATCCTGAAGATCTTCCGGTCTACAGAGAAAAAGCCCGAATCCTTGAGGTCTTCGAGAAAAACCAGATTGTGGTTGTCGAGAGTCCCACCGGTTCGGGGAAAACCACCCAGCTGCCGCTGATTCTGCATGAAGCAGGATACGCACAGTCCGGGATTATCGGAGTTACGCAACCCCGGCGAATAGCAACCCTGTCGGTATGTGACTATATATCGACACAGCTGAAAGTGAAAGTAGGCGGTTTTGCCGGTTACAAGATGCGGTTTGAGGATGTTACCTCAGCCGAGACGCGAATCAAGATCATGACCGACGGCATTCTGCTGCAGGAACTGAAGGCTGATCCGTACATGAGCCGCTACTCTGTGATAATGATTGATGAGGCCCACGAACGCAGTCTCAATATCGACTTCATTCTTGGACTTTTGAAAAAACTGCTTGAAACGCGAAAAGACCTGAAGGTGATTATTTCATCGGCTACAATAAACACCGATGTATTTTCAGAATACTTTAACCGATGCCCGGTAATTCATATCGAAACCGAGACATTTCCTGTAAGTATTAAATACGAGCCTCCTGTTCATGATCGTTCTGCAGACTCAATGCTGGAAAAAATCGGTGAAATTACCGAGGCTCATGCAAGGAATAAAGAGGGTGATGTCCTGATATTCCTTCAGGGTGAGAAAGTGATTAAGGACTGTGTTAAATTACTGTCGAATTGCCCGATGCGCAAAAAGCTTTTTATACTGCCGCTTTACGGCCGTTTAAGCCGGGAAGAGCAGGAAAGAGTTTTTACCCCGACGCCTCCGGGAAAAATTAAGGTGGTTATTGCAACAAATATTGCCGAGACCAGTGTAACTATCGACGGAATAACTGCAGTAATTGATTCGGGCTATGCGAAGATAAATTTCTACAGCCCAAGGAACTACACCTCCTCGCTTGTCGAGCGGCCGATTTCAAAGGCGTCATGCAATCAGCGCAAGGGGCGTGCCGGGCGTACCCAGGCCGGCGACTGCTACCGGCTTTATACGAAAGACGATTTCAGTCACCGTGATCTGTTCACGATTGAGGAAATCTACCGAACCGACCTCTCGGAGGTTGTGCTGCGCATGGCCGAACTCGGAATCTCCGATTTCAACAGTTTTGAGTTTATTTCACCGCCGGGCAAAGAGGGGCTTATCGCTGCGGTAGAAACTCTGCGTATGTTCGGTGCGATTGATGATGAGAATGCGCTGACAACTGTGGGTAAAATGATGGCGGCCTTTCCGATGCTTCCAAGGCATTCAAGAATGATAGTCGAGGCGGTTAATCGTTATCCGGATGTTCTGGAAGAAACAATTACCGCCGCATCTTTTTTAACAGCACATTCTCCCTATATACTCCCTCAGGGTGAGGAAATGGCCGCGAGAAACGCCCATCATGCCTTCCGTGACGCGGACGGGGATTTTGTATCCTACCTGAAACTCTATGAAACATATATGGATGCGGATGAAAAAGAGGATTTCTGCAGAAAGCATTATCTTGATGATCGAATTATGGGGGAGATAGCAAATATCAAGGTTCAGCTTGAGGATATTGTACGGGAAATGGGTATTCCTATTTCAGGCGGAGGCAAAGTCCCGGATTATCTCTGTGCGGTGTCGGCCGGACTGATGCAGTTCGTCTGCTGCCGCTCCGGGCGCGGTACATATCGATCCCTCACTGCCGAACAGATTTCGATTCACCCCGGTTCAGTAATGTTCCGTGAGAACCCGAAGTATATAGTCGCCGGAGAGGTTGTGAGAACTTCACGGATGTTCGCCCGTTCGGTTTCGCCGTTGAGACGTGAATGGCTGAAGATTATATCTGAAGACCTCTATTATGAACTGATAGATACCGGCTCAGATCAGAAGGGCGGGCGTACACAGGGCAGGACTGAAGCTCATGAGGAAAACAGGGTTCGTATCGGGAGGCGCTCATTTGCTGTAAAACCCTATAAAGGCGGTAAAAAGATTGTCAGCCTGCCATGGTCCGAGTTCAAACAGGTCGTGGCAAAGGTAAAACCGGGGGAGCTTTCACGATTTAAAAAGATGAGAGGCAGGGTTATTCTTTCCGACGGTGAATTCCTTAACGGGGCGAAACTGAACAATATAATCAGGGTCTGCCAGGTGATTGATCCCGAGAAAAATGTTACCGGCAAAATTCCTGCCGCTTTTTATACCGAAGCCGAGTTTGAACGTGATACCGTATTTAACGGTATCAATATAATCATGCATCTCTATCGCAAACCCAAGAGCAAGAAACAGCTTGGATTTGTTACCCTGCATACGGACGGCAACGGTTCGTACTGGTATACTTCCGGCAGTAATTTTCTCGCATCACTCGAAGAAAGTCTCTCAAGCCTGGAGGTAATTGCCGATGAGCTGACTGATAAATCCTCTCAAAAACAGATAGGACGAATGTATCGGAAGCTCAATGAGATGATGAATATCTGATATTGTAACAAATTGTAACAAAAGTGCCTGAAATGCTCCGATTTTCAGGCACGCAAATTGCTCTACTGTTCCCATGAACAAAGAGACAGATCATCTCACCGGACTCATATTAAATTGGCAGAAGCACGGAACAGGCTATTCTGAAATTATCCGTGAAACGTCAGAATTTGTAATTGATTATCCCCGCCGCTGCAGTCATTGGGACAGGGATAAATGCAGCGAATTTTATATTTACTTTTATCGCAGGCTTATAAAACTAATCGATAATTTTGATTATCAGGGCATCTCTTTCAAGGCTCTTTTGAAGAACACGATTGCATGGCAGATGTCATCCTTTTATCGTCAGAAAAAATCCTCAGTAAATATGGATTACTGCATCAGATATGACAGCGTCATACAGGCTGAGGCTGTATGCGACTGTTCTCCGGAAAGAAAACTCGGCCTAACCGAAGATGCAAAGGTAAAACTCAGGCTGGATTGTAACGGAAGGATAGGTGACGCTCGCATTTGCAAAAGGCTGCTGATGCTGGCTTTGAAAAACGCAAATTATCTTAATGAAGAGTATATCGGAAAGATTTCTGAAATCACCGGATGCAGCCGCGGATGGCTGTCGGACGCTGTCTACCAGATACGATCCGTGAGTGAATACCGGCGGGACAGACTTGAAACTTATAGAATTCGAGCCAACAAAGCCTATCTTGAGCTATGTCAGATCCACCGTGAGCTAGGTCTCACTCAGAATATCTGCAAGCAGCAGGAACTTGAGAAAAAACTTAGAACAATTAAAAAGCGGATGACCAGGGCCTGCCGCAGTAAAGACTCGGTGTTGATGAATCCTACAAATTACGAGGTCGCTGAAATTATGCGGGTACCCAAGGGTTCTATCGATTCAGGACTGTATCTTTTGAGAAAGACGCTGTCAGTTCCTGCTGAATCGGGTGATGCTTAAGATTGAACCTCTCTATTATTTCATGACAGCCGTTTAAACCGCCTATGACGTCTTTCGGACTATGTGCATCGGAATTACAGACAACACTAACATCATATTCGGCCGCTAGTTCCCAGAATTTGAGAAGCGGATAGCCCTTTCTAGGCCCGTCAGGGGTTTCAATTTCGGGTCTTCTGATCCCGTAGCCGTTGATTTCAAGCGGAACACGATACTCCTCGGCTGCTGAAAGAATATCTCTTGAACAGGCCTCAGTGTTGGCGTCCCATTTCAGATATCCCAGGGCAAAACTATCGGGGTGGGTGATAAAACTCATCAGCCCGCTTTCCATCAGGCCGAGTATTTCATTAACATATTGTTTTAGATGACCGGCAGTCTCCGCTTTCTTAATCCACATCCATTCTCCCTGGTATTGAATCCAGTGTACTCCGCCTATAAGGTAATCTATTTCATCGCGATACAGAAAAGTGTCCTCATAGTATGATTTAAATCTGGGATAGAGATCCATCTCAAACCCTGTCAGCACCTGAAGTTGCGGGAACTCTGCCGCTGCATCGGCTATTGCAGAAAAGTAACCGTCGAGATCTTCCTCATCAATACGGAACGGTGTCCAGATATCGTTCGGTATAAGCGGGGGGTGCTCACTGAAGCCGAGCATCTCAACCCCTGCGGAGGCGGCTTCGGCAGCATATTCAACTGCTTCGCCGTCGGCATGTTTGCACCGGTATGTATGTGTATGCAGATTATATTTCTGCTGTATTTCAGTATTTTCATTCATGCATACAATCTCTATTTTTATCACAAATTAATCAAGCACCTGTTATTTAAGTGTTTCTATATGTAGAAAAAGCTGTTATATTTACTGTATGGAAAACAGGGATATAACCGACAACCTAAAAGAACTCAGTACTGCACTCTCTAAAACAGATGATCCTGATCTGATTTTAGAATTTCTTGAATGCCTGCTGACCAGGAATGAGATGAGTGAAGTGGCAAGCCGATGGGCCTTGGTAAAGATGCTCGATCAGGGCACAAGCCAGCGTAATATTGCCTCACAGCTCGGATTAAGTTTATGTAAGATTACCAGAGGTTCCAAAGAGCTGCAGAAAACAGAATCCGCTTTTAAGAAGATGATTGATACTGTTTAAACAGAGTCGAATAAAATAAAGAGACTTCTAATACGCCCAATTTGGGGGGATTAGAAGTTTTCATAAATCAGACTTGATGTCTCAGTCTATTAATGCTAAACATATGTATAGTAGTTGGAGTAAATGCTGCACATTTACTCCGTATGGAGCATAGCATTAAAAAGAATCTTGAAGTCTGCAATTACATCCACTGCCGTTCCGAATACAGCCTGCTTCGCGGGGTTCTTTCAGCCGACGAGATCTGTCGAAGCGCCGCGGCTGCCGGTGAGCAGTTTGCCGGCATCACCGATATCAACAATCTCTACGGTCTCCCCGCATTTCTTGAGGCAGCGGGAAAATACCGCCTCAAACCCCTTGTCGGTGCAGTCATTACAAATTCGGCTCCCCCTGACAAACGTGAATACCTTTTTACCGCTTACTGTCTGAATAAATCAGGCTTCAAAAGGCTGAATACAATAATTTCCCGGCTTAATAACGATTTTTCCCCCTACCGGGACACCGTTTACAGCTATGATCCGGTCGCTGACCTGCTTGAGCACGGCCGCAGCGGCCTTATAATACTCAGCAGCAGACCTGAGATCCTTGCCCGCCTGCGTGAGCAGGGGCCTGAGGATCTGTATGCGGGGCTTTTTCAGGGCCTTCCTTTTGACGGCCTTTACCGGACTGCCCGCAGCCTTGATATAAAGTCCGCCGCCCTTAAAGAGCTCATAGGCAGGGATGGGCGGGACAGGCGGACCCTGGACCTTCTGCAGGCGGTAGAGCAGGGGCTTCCCGCGGCACGGCTGCGGCAGGGCTCGGTGCCGTGTTCGGCCCTTGGTGATGCTTTCACAGACGGGTTTACGGATGCGGCAGAGATTTCAATGCAGAATTATTTTTCAGCAGTGCCCGATGCACTGAAAAACAATGTCGGGATTGCCGAAGCCGCAGCCTCAGCCGAGCTTATGCCTAAGGGCTGGGTTTTCCCGGATGCGAGGCTTCCCGACGGAGTAAGTGCTGAATCCGAATTGCTGCGTCTTTGCCGCGAGGGCATCAGGCGGCGCTACGGGATGACACCCGGTATAGAAAAAACTGCTGCAATTGAGAAAAGGCTGCAGTATGAAATCGGCATCATCTGTAAAAAAGGTTTCGCGGCATACTTCCTCGTAGTCCGTGACATAGTCTGCCAGGCCCCCCGAACCTGCGGCCGGGGCAGTGCCGCCTCGAGTATCGTTTCGTACCTGCTCGGGATAACCCATGTTGATCCGCTGGCATACAACCTCTTCTTCGAACGCTTTCTGAATATGTACCGGGTTGATCTGCCCGACATCGATGTCGATTTCCCCTGGGATGAGCGCGAGAAGGCGCTCAGGTATGTTTTTGATAAGTATCCCGGTTCATCGGCAATGGTAGCCGACCATGTACATTTTAAACGCCGTGGTGCTGCGCGTGAGGCTGCAAAGGCCTGCGGTATGACCGAGATACAGACAAATGAACTGATGAAAAAATGGCGCGGCGGGCGCGGAGAGGAGCTCCCGCAGGAGATCGCTGAGGCGGCCGCTCTGCTTTACGGTAGACCGAGATTTATCGGAACTCACCCGGGCGGGGTCATAATTACCCCCGGGCCTATTACGGCCAACACCCATGTGCAGCCCTCGGCTTCGGGAGTTCCCGTTATTGCCTGGGAGAAAGACGGGGCCGAAGCCTGCGGCCTTGTGAAGATAGATCTGCTCGGTAACCGCTCGCTGGCTGTACTGCGCGATACAATCAGGCTGGTTAATCCCGGGCGGAAGACCAGGCTCGACTGGGAAAGCTTCCAGCCTTATTCCGATGTGCGGACGAGAGCATTCATTGAATCGGGAGATACCGCCGGAATTTTCTATATCGAATCTCCGGCAACGCGGCAGCTGCTGAAGAAGATGGGCTGTGCCGATTTTGAGCATGTTGTTTCGGCAAGTTCAATAATAAGGCCCGCCGCGAATAAATGGATAAACGAGTATATCCGGCGGATGAAGGGCGGTGATTACAGACCGCTCAGCCCGGCTCTTGAGGGGGTACTGGATGAGACCTACGGGATAATGGTCTATCAGGAGGATGTCGCCAGGGTAGCGATGGCGGCTGCGGGTTTTAATCCGGGCGAGGCCGACAGGCTGCGGAAAACCCTGTCGAAAAAGAATCGTGCCGAGAAGCTTGTTCAGTGGCGCGAGCGTTTCATGAAGGGGGCGGCTGCATGCGGTACCGGCCGCGAAGATGCTGAACAGCTGTGGGCCGGTATTCTGTCTTTCGACGGTTATTCGTTCTGCAAGTCGCACAGCGCGTCCTATGCCCTTGTCTCATACCGCCTCGCCTGGCTGAAACTGCGCTATCCGCTTGAGTTCATGGTATCAGTAATAAATAACGGCGGCGGTTTTTACGCGAGGCAGGTTTACCTCAACATCGTCCGCCGTATGGGGTTCCCTGTTCTGAAGCCGGATATCAATAAAAGCAGCGGGTATTACACCATTGAAACCGTGAACGGGATCCGAAGCCTTCGTGCGGGACTGTTTCAGATCCGCGAGCTGTCCTCCGGTCTTATCGACGACATTCTGGTCGAGCGCAGTGATTCAGGATCCTTCAGGGATTTCAAAGACTTCATCGAACGTATTGAGCCTTCGTACCGTCAGACAAGAATGATGATAAAAAGCGGCAGTCTCGACAGTATAGCCGCCGGATGCAACCGCCCGCAGCTGTTCTGGTGCTATTACCATACAAAAAGACTGGCGGATGCACGATCTCCGGGACTGGGCGGTATGGAGGCGCTTCCGGTACCGAAGATCAAGGGGTACAGCAGTGCGGTATGCCTCAGAGATGAAGTGGATACCCTTGATCTGTTTTTTTCCAGGCATCCTGTTGAGTATTTTGCCGAAAGAGCCGCGGCCCGCCCCGATGAATGCAGAGCTGGAGAGATGATAGATTCGAGAATGCTGAAAAAACGGCTGGGCCGGCAAATTTCAATAATCGGAACCCTTGCAGCCGAGAAAGAGGTCATGACCTCAAAGAGAAAACCGATGAGCTTTGTCAGCTTTGAGGACAGCTGGTCTCTCTTTGAAACGGTGTTTTTCCCGGCTGCATGGAATGCCTTTGAACCGGTGATTGCCTCAGGATTCGCCTTTCTGATAAGCGGGACCGTAGAGGCCGAATCCGGAGCCGAATATATAAATGTCAACAGACTAATCTGTCTGAACAGGATGAAGACTCTAGGCTGACTGCGAAGCAGCACCGAAGGTACGGTTTTCTGTTCAACAGTTTTTCACAGCCCTATTGAAATTATGGTCATGATAGCCGAAAATACACTAGAGGCCTGATTTGAAACTATTAATGCTTGGACGTAAAAAGCACAGCAGCATACTCGAAACCATAGGCAGAATCCTTGAACTTGAAAAAGTGCAGTTTGAAATCATCTATTTTGATGACAGCACTGAGAAAAAGCTTACAGGAGCGCTGAAGGATGCAGAACTGTTCTTTATGATTCCGGAAAGTCTTACTGGGAAAGAAATAAGCAGAGAAGAAGAATGTGGTCTATGCCTGCTTGAAGCCATAGCCGTCGGTTATATGATAGCGCACAAGGGCAGGATTCTCTTTTTTGGGACCGATCCTTCAATGTTTAACGATATATTTTACGGAGAGCCGGTTGCAGGCTCAATCGGAGAGGCATTGAGTTATTTCAGGCGTGAGAAAAAGATATTTGAAAGCAATAAAAAGCTGCTTGAAGCACGAGGTATCATTTCTGAGGCTCAACTGAGCTTCAGCGGTAGAGGCTTTATCGAGGCCGTTGAAAACGGAATGCAGAATGAAACCCAGGCCTTTCTGGATGCGGGGTTTTCAACAGAGACGGAAACGCCTGAGGGTGTTCCTCTGTTGAATATTGCGGTACGAAACGGAAATCTTGAGCTCTGTCGGCTGCTGATGAGTTATGATGCTTCGCTGAACATCATTGCCCGCGACAGGTGTTCAAGTCCTGTTATGGACGCTGTAACAGCTGTTAAGCCGGAAATAGCAGAGATTCTAATCGACGGCGGTGCTGATCTGAATTTTAAGAACCGCAATGGACAGTCTGCTCTCATTGTTGCAATTGGAGCCCGAATGGATGATATTGCGAACCTTCTTATCGAAAAGGGAGCTGATATAACACTTAAAGACAGTCTCGGTATGACGGCGGGCCAGTATGCAAAAATGTTCTCGCTTACCGAGATCTATGAAAAACTTGAGTCTAAACTGTAGGAGGATGAATTTGCAGACGATGTGATAAATCGACTTGACGGTTTTACCCGTCGGCTGTATTTTAAACTTAATGAGTGACACTAAAATAACTATCTTTCATATTCACAGAAAAGACGGAAGTTCGATCTTTCTGTATCCGTTTAATAAACGTCAGAATATTATTGAAATTCTTGATGGGAATGAGATTGCCGGAGTTTACGGTAATGAACCACGGGTTGAATCGCTTACCATGCTCCGAAACGAGCTTTACAGACTGATAGAGCAGGCTGTCAGAGACTGGAGTGCAGAAAAGAAGTTCCTCCCGAGATTTCTTATCTCAACTGCTGTTTTTCTTCTACTTTATTTTGTCATGTCGATTGTTGTCAGGGATCCGATACCCATGATCGATGAGATTCTCATAGGTTTTGCCGGTGCCGTCGTGACCTATATATTCCTTGTAAAACGGGATTCCGATTCAAAAACGGCTACCGGGATGAAGGTGAGACTGAGGACGAAGGTCGATGAAATTGTTTTTAATGAAGATAATTTCACTAAGGACGTTGAACAGTACCTTCAGGCTTGTGAAACCAGCACCGACATGGAACATCTGTTGACGAACATGACCAAAGATGAAAGCGGAATTATGTTTGATTATACCGATAAGCAGAAGGTCAACGAGCTGATGGATAGTATCCGTATGCTTTTTGATGACGGAGATATAAAAAAACATGAACGAATGCTGAAGAAGATCTCAGGGGGAGACAGTTCGGCAGCGGGAAAAACCAGGATGCTTAAGTGGATGGCAAGCAGAAAGGTCGATCCCTTCCTGTTTGCTGTTTATACAAAGATAACTCAGCAGCGCTGAGTTACTCAACGCGGTTAAGTTCTTCCATGCTTTTTAGAAGGTCAATTGATCTTGATGCGCTCGCAATGAATTCTTCAGCCGGGGTGAAGTTGTTATCTACCTTAAGGGCAGCTTCCCAGTATGAAATAGCTTTTTCAAGATCACCGTTTGCATAAGCTTCCAGCCCGGCAATGTACAGTTCATCAACTATCTGGCGCCGTTCATAGCGGCCTTCATCACCTAATTTTATCTTTGCCTCTATGCTGAAACGATCCAGTGCATCGGTAGATGTGGTAAGATCCTGCGTGTAATTTATATTGAAGGCAACATCTGCGAGATCAATAGTACTGCCGAGTGATATTCGCGGATTACTTCCCCGCCAGTTGAAACCTCCCTGAAACGAAAAGAAATCAGTCATCACTGCTTCTATTCCGCCCGCAAGATACCACTGTTCGACCGGATCGCCGAGCAGGTTTATCGGTAGATTGAAATCAACAGCTATATTCAGCGGCTGCAGCGGAGAATAGGCGATGCCTGCCGAAAACTCGGTCGGCAGAGCCTCTCCCAGGGTTTCAACTCCGGCATTGCGCAGAACTGCTCCGACTGAAAAGTTTCGATTTCTCGAATTGTAGAATTTCAGAAAATCGAAGCTGGTGTAAAGTCCCAGATCTCCCATAACGGCAAATGAAGATTGATTTGCATAGAAGACACTTGAAATCTGACGATAGCCGGCTTTAAAAGATATTCCCGTTGATACACCGTCGAAATAAAAACTGCTGAATAGATTATATGATGCATTGAGGCTGAGTATCGCTTCAAGAGGGTATCCTTTGGCATAGGCTTCAGCCCATTCATCATAGGCAGTGAATGGGAGATAGAGCATCTTAAATCCCGCACCAACGCCTAAATCATCGAATCTCGTCGTGAAATTGACGCTTTCGACGCTTGTATCCGATATCCAGTCGTTATGAGTAAAGGAAAGTTCAGTTAAATCAAGGACGGATGTAACTGCGGGATTGAACATAATAGATGAAGAATCTGACGCAACCGCAGTTTGAGCAGTTCCCATCGCCTCAGCCTTACCTCCAGCTGGAATTCGGAGAAGCGGGAAAACAGTGGTTCCGGTATTTAAATCGCCGGTCAAAGCTGTAATATTGGTAATCGCACTATAATAGTCCGAATATTCCGATGCAAATATCGGTGAAATGAAGAGGATGAACAATAATGTAAAAAAAATTTTTTGTCTCATCAATAATCAATATACAACAATTTACCATGCTTATCTATCAATGTTTTATTAACGACAGTATATGCTGCTGTCACGACGAAAATATTCATATTATGTGATAAAGTTATATAGATTTAGCTTTAATGACTGCTCAGTAGAGCTTTATTTTATGCCGAGAATAGGAACAGGTATGTTCCGCCCTGATGTTAGGGTATTATTTTAAGGAAATGCTTTTGTAATAAAAGTTTAGAGGCTGTTTATTTGCAGAGAAACGGATATGTAACAGTATTAATCCTTCTCCTCATATGTTTCGCTATCCCGGTGTTTAATGTTTATTCTTCCGGTACCCAGGAGGACAGGCTTTCTGAAGCTGAAACCCTGGTAGAGCAGCGTGAGTATAACGCCGCTATGCTTATCCTGACCGATATTCTACGAAATGAACCGTCGCGCATGAGTGATGTTCAGAATCTTCTTACGAGGATCAGACTTGAAAAAGAAAATTATAATGATAAATATGAAGATCTGATCGATGTATACGGCGGTGAAGATGTCGAGGCTGCCTATCCTATGATTGCGGAACTTCAGGATATGGATCCGAATCCCAATGAGGCAACCAGAGTTTCGCTTGTGCTTGCACGTGAAACCGCCGGATTTGTATTTAACAACAACCGCTGGGTAAAAATCATGGAGGATGCATCAGCTCAGATTGCAGAAGAAGAATATTCAGCTGCGGTGGAAACATATATAACCGGTTTTGATCTGAGCCGGATTATTTTCAGAGACGCCGGTTACGGCAATATCGTCGTAAATGATGTTTTCAGCAGGGCTGATGAAATGAATGAGGAATCGCAGGAATTTCTAGAGCTCTATAAGGCTATGCAGTCGCGTAATGCCGTACTCAACAGCAGTTTCGAACTAAGAAAAATTGATGATTATGTATCAGCTGTGGCTGAGAGCTATCAGGAGTTTGAGCGAACGGCTGAATTAAGAGAGAGTCTGAAAGATACGGCTGATTATTTCATTGTTCAGGAAGACAACATCAGAACCTCCGCCGGAGAAGATAAACAGATCCATTATCTGATCTATATGGACAGGCTCCTGAATGGACGAACAACCATAGAAGAACGCGAAGGGATCACCGGTGCAATAGAATTGTACTGGAACGGACTCTTTAATCAACTTGTTGAAAATTCATTTACTTTCACGGAGGAGCTCTTCAGTGAAGGTTTTAATTCATATTCCGGCGGAAACTACGATGCCGCCGCCGCCTCTTTTACAAATGTACTGCAGGTCGCAGAGCAGAGTGTCCAAACCTATGATTTTGGCGAAAGGTATTTTGAATCGGATTCACAGTTTACGCGTGACGGTTTGTTTTCTATCAACATGAATGATTATGCCTCTAAGAGAGCCTACATCGGGCAGGCGGACTCTGTTTCCCGCGAGTTTCCTATAATTATCGATAGGCAGCTCAAGTTGTCGGAGCTTGAGAGCAGAGTTGCGGCGATCGATAGAGAATCAGAAAATTATCGGGAAGCAGGCAGCGAGCTTAAAAATGATATTTCTGCCGAAAGTCTTGAAATCAGTTCTGCGTTAGCTGATTGGGAACGGAATCTTAGTGAGCTAAGATCGGGGGTTACCGGCGAGGATCCTGTCTCTGTCAAGAGTATCGCTGCCGTTACTATTCCTGTGGAACAATACGGCTCAATGGAAGAGGCCCTTCTAAAAGCTGAAATTACCCTGGCAGCTTCACTTTCGGCTATAGACCTCGAACTTCTCGAAAAAGAATATGAGATTGTGAAAGTAGATGTTGAAGCGAGTTCAGAACTCATACAGGGGGTCGCTGATGGTGAAGAGGCCGACAGTGAAGGAGTCGATTTTCAGATTGTATATAAATATCCCGACCAGGCTCTTAATCAGCTTCTTGCTACCGAACAGTCTGTTAATAATCTTGTAAGTGGAATTAATACCCTTGATGAAGTTATTGATTCAGAACGGGCTGAAATACGTCTCAGTCCTGAGGTGAGTATAATTTCAGACGGATCGTCAGAATTGATGGGAAAAGCCCGCGAACTGTTGTCCCAGGCTGAGAAGCTGGCAGATATTGCGCGCGAACAGATCTTTACCGCGGAAAAACTTAAGCAGGAAGGTGAGCGAAGAATTGAAGACTCCAGGATCCTCACTCAGCGGGCACAGTTTGCGGCAGCGAAGGAGCGTCTCGAACAGGCCGCGAGTAAATTCGATGAGTCACTGTCCTATCTTGAAGATCCTATCCTCAGGACCTACCGTGACAATGAAATACCGCGTCTGTATGAAGAAATACAGGTGGCGGAGAATAATCTAGTCGTCAGACAGGTCCGTGAATATCTCACTATAGGCAAGACCAGTTACTCGCAGGGGAATTTCCCGGCAGCACAGGCTGTGCTTATCAAGGCCCAAAGCAGATGGTCGGATACGAATGTAGAACTGAATTCTGAGGTTGAATACTGGCTTACTCTCACTCAGACAGCATTATCGGTTACGTCAGGCCGAATCATCACCGCAACAGATCCGCTATATCCCGAGATGAACCAGTTCCTGAATCAGGCAAGAGCTGATTTCCAGGGTGCAAAGATTGAATACGACAGG
>DMKD01000155.1 GCA_003454605.1 Spirochaeta sp.
TCCGCAGTGGTATGAGCTCTATAGAGTCACTGCCGAGCGGGATAAAATCGCCCTGCACGGTTATAACTATTATGAGCGGATATTTTCACTTGCGGCAGAACAATCAGATACAGGCTCAGCCCCTGAATTGCGATTACTCCAGGCAGTGATAGACGATGTTGTTGAAGCAGGTATAATCACCTGCTGGCAGGGTGAGCAGGGGGGAGACCGCCGCGCCACCTACCTCTATGGTGCGTCATCGAACAACAAGCGAAATTACATGCCTGCCTATGCCCTTCAGTGGGAAGCCGTAAAACAGGCTGCGGCCGCAGGATGCTCAAGCTATGATTTCTTCGGCATTCCACCGGTAGATAATCCTGATCACCCGATGTACGGTCTGTACCGCTTTAAAACCGGTTTTGGGGGTGAGATCCTGCACCGGCCCGGCTGCTGGGATTTCCCCTATAAAAAAACTGCTTATAGAGCCTTCAGCGCGGTTGAAAAGGCTCGTAACTTCTATTACAAAACGCTTAAAAAACGTTAGGCTGCGAAAGAGGTAGTTGATGGCGTTGAAACGTACAGTAATATTATTTCCTGCTGCATTTCTTATGAACATGAGTCTGCTCATGATAAATTTTGCGGTTATTTTCTTTTTAAAGGATCTCGTAGGCTTGTCAGCATCAACTATCGGCTGGTTTTTTGCGGCCGGTTCAGGAGGATATGTCCTGGGCTGTATGATGATAAGGCCGATACAGAATAGAATCGCGCCTCCGGTATCGATGTTCATTGCGCTTGCAATGACAGTGTTTTCACTTTTTATGATCAAAAGCTCAACAACACCGGCGAGGGTCCTTGTTTATTACCTGATTTTCTCAACTGCTCCGGCGTTCTACTGGCCTCAGGTGATGGGATGGTTTTCATACGGTCTTAGTAATGCGGAACTCGGTAAATCGATTTCCAGATTCAATATATCCTGGTCTACTGGTGCACTATGCGGACCCTTCCTTGGGGGCATCCTGGCCGAGAGAAATATTCTGCTGTCTTTTTACATTGATATTGCGATGATCGCTTTTATAGCCCTGCTGCTGATAATCGGCTTACTATTCGTGAGAGACATGCGCAGCTACCCCATGCACAGCAGTACAGAGCCTTCCGGTCCGGCGACACATGAAGCGGGTATGGAAGATGGTTCTCCTGATGCTGATGAGCTTATAAACGGTGGGAAAGGCACTATTCTGCGATATGCCGGATGGATTGGAGTGTTTTCGGTATATATTGTTTTAGGGCTGTTAAATAATATCTTTCCGCTCTTTATCCGCGATACCCTTGGTCTTGGTGAAAGCAGTGCGGGGAATATTCTGTTTGTCAGGGGAATAACCACAGCTGTCGGTTTCTATTTTGCAGGCAGAATTATTAAATGGCATTTCAATAGGAAAATTATGATTATCACTCAGGTTTTGGTTATCATCGTACTTTTAATTCTCCTGTTCGTAAAAACAATCTCCGGTTTTTATCTTTTGTTTATAATATATGGTCTGTTGTTTTCAATGGCTTACTCAAATGGAATCTTTCACGGATCAGCCGGAGCTCTCGATCGCGGACGCCGTATGGCATTGTTTGAATCTATTCTGACAATCGGGGTGATGCTCGGTTCGGTAGGCGGCGGTTATCTGTTTCAATACTATTCGATTTATACGGCCTTTGTCTTCAGTGCCGTTGTAATAGGGGCCGGTTTGGCCGCTCAGCTTATCATCATTGGTGCAGGGATTCGAAAAAAGCTCGATTAAACTTCTTATTAAATTTTGTTACTTTCTCTCTTCAGTATCGTAGTAATAGATGAAACACATAGATAGAGAGGAACATTATGAAACAGATTAAAATTTTTCTAATACTTATCTTAGTCTTAGCCTTAAGTTTTTCCTGTGCTTCAGCGGGGAAGGATGCAGCTGAAACCACCGCCGGTGACCTAGAAACGGTTGTTGAAAATGAAGTTATTGATAAAACTGACGCTTCAGCTATTATGTTCAGCGGTGAAGGTAAAAAAGAACCGGTTATAATGCCTGCCGAGAGCCCCGATAAGCATTCGAGACTCGAAAAGTCTGTCGATGATACAGCCATGGCTGATTTGGGGGAGCATCTCTTTGAAAGTGAGGAAACTGCTTCCGGTTTCGGGGTGGCCGAACGTGTCGAACCCGCACCCGGGATAATGGCCGATGCTGCGTTATCTTCATCAGCCCCTGCTCAGGCTTCTTCATCCGGTCTCAAGGCCGGTTATGCCGATGACAACAGGCAGTATGGTTATTTCCTGAACTTTCTCGAAGAATACCGGGGATCTGTAGTACCTCTTGGTGTCGATGTAAGTGAACGAATAACACTGAAACTTACCGACGCCGATGGAAAGGCTGTTCCGGGGGCCGGGATTAAGGCTGCAGCAGATAAAGGCGGCGTAACAGGCGTAACGCTGGCAGACGGCAGTTATCAGATAAATCCTTCTGAGCTGTTTAGCTCAAATGCCCGCAATAAGAATAATTTTATGATTGAAATATACGGCGGCGATAGCCTGCCCGGGTTCTACAGTAAGCTTACTGTCCCTCGCGACGGAGACCGAACAATTGAAATTCCTGCTGAAAGTCTGAGAGTGATTCCCGACCCTGTACCCCTTGATATAGTCTTCGTAATGGATACTACTGGAAGCATGGGGGAAGAGATCAACCGTCTGAAAAACACAATTCAGATCATTCACATGAATCTAACCTCGCTTTCAGTCGCCGCCGAGATCCGCTTCGGTATGGTTTTGTATAAGGATATCGGCGATGACTATAGAACGCAGCTTATTCCTCTCACATCCGATATAGATTTCTTTCAGGCGGCACTCTCTCAGGTGGAAGCCTTCGGAGGCGGCGATACCCCGGAAGATCTTGAGGCCGCGCTCGGCGAGCTCGTGAAAGAGATGGATTGGAAGCCGGAGGCAATCAAGCTTTCCTATGTAATAACCGACGCCCCTCCGCATCTGGATTATCAAAGCTCATACAGCTGTGC
>DMKD01000426.1 GCA_003454605.1 Spirochaeta sp.
TCCTGCGGTTTCTGGGAGGATTATCGTGATCTGCACAGTCTCCGAAAGGGCTATACTAGTTTCAAACCCTTCATCGCAGAAGATGTCAGGGAGACTAAGAAGATCAGGTGGAAGGAGCTGCTTAAACAGCTGCTTAAAGTAAAACTGTAATGGGGAATAAAAATCAGTATATCGGATTAGCCGGTACAGCTGAGCGGGTAGTATAATAATCTATAGGTGAATGGTCTGCAAGGTTGTCCATCCAGTAATAATTATATCGGAGGTTGAATCCGTCGGGGTAGTTGCTTGTTTCTCCCGAACCTGTATCTATCAGCGGATCATCCCATGTTGGATCGATGAGCTTCCATTCTGTTCCGTTAAACACATTATTCCATGCATGGTTTCCACCGTTGGCTGTTCCACTGATATACTGCACAGGAATTCCACGGCCTCTTAATAGTGCCATGAACAGGCTGGTGTAACCCTCGCATACCGCAGCCCCATAGCTGTAAACGCTTTGGGCATCCTGCTGGCGTCTGTCTGCAAAGGTAACCGAAGCTGTATCATAATATAAATAGCAGATAAGCCAATCATGAATTTCTTTAATCAGTTCATCTGCTGTTGTTCCTGTGAATGAAGCGGAAAGCGTCAACAGTTCCGCGTCATCCGACTGTACCTCGGGTGAGGGGTAGATGAATCTGCCGTCTTCGCTGTTGGTGTTTTCGACCTGAAATATACATACCGGTGTACCCTCATAAGAAAAACTCTGAATCACACCGTATGAACTTATTATAGGGGTGGTGCTTACTTTGTAGATATTAACAGTATAGACACCGGCTCCAAGCCTGAGCCATATCTTATCTGAATGATTGCCGGCAGTAAGCCAGGAGCTGACGGTTTCACCCGCTTTTGTGAGTTTCATGTAGAAATACGGCGGAAGTTCACCCTCGCTGTTATCAAATGTGTAATCTAGCTGAAAATAGCCGTCCGCCGAGAAACTGGCGTAGATTGTGTTATCAAATGTAAGGCGGCTGTCGACAAAACCGGCAATATCATCACTCTTTTTATCGAGGAACCCTGAATAGTTCCCCGGTGTAAAAGGTGAAGTAATATTGAGATACTGGTTATCATCAAAACTTGAGTCACCTGCGCCGGCAGATTCACATGATAGTGTAAAAACTACAGTTAAAATAATTATTATTGTACAGAAGTATTTCACGTTTTTACCCCTTTTTTATCGGTTATGAATGATTGAATTGCAGATGCTACAGCGCTGTCGATTGCTCTTCCGGCACTCGGGTGAGCCATTCTCATCTTCTCAGGCGCTTCATCCACAGTCCGCCCGGTGCCGGCCCAGTGCAGCATGTCCTCATCGTTAAAATCATTCCCGACTGCCAGAGCGTTTTCCGATGACAGCCCCAGGCTTCGGGTGAGACGATCGGCTGTTTTTGATTTTGAAACCTCCGGGTTGAATACCTCTATCCAAAGCGAGCTGTGATCAATTGGTGAGGTTGTGCGTATGATAGAGCAGTCTGAGAGCCTGTGCCTGAGGTACTCGATTAATTCATTTGTGTATTTTGCGTCAATATCGGTATTCCCGCCGGGAGGCACAACTGCTACAAGCTGTGAGACTCCCTTGAAACAGGCTTTCTCTATCTGATCAAGCTCACTGTCTCCGTCAGCAGACTCGAGGGCTTCAGTGAAGCCGGAATATATCCTTATGCGGCGGTAGTAATCAGGGTTTACAGCCCCGTTTGATTTGACATGTACAAAATGGTGATTGTCGGGGACCAATTTCTGAATCATGAAGTCTATTCCCCGCCGAAACAGAAGTCCCGCTGCGTCGAATGCTACCGAGGGGCTTAGGCCTTCAGCTTCGATCAGGTCTTCCACTGTTACTTCTGTCTTAAAACCCCTGATGCCGGGATAGCTTCGGATAACCCCCGCGCCGGATGAAAATATCAAATAATCAAAATAGTCTTCTATCGGCGTATCAAGGCTGTCCGCAACCCGGCGGAACGAAAACAATGATCGTCCGGTCGCGATTGCCGTGATATAACCGGCTTCGCGGGCGGTCTCTAATGTCTTGAAGTTTTCTTCGGTAACGAAGCGTTCGCTGTTGAAGAGCGTTCCGTCGAAGTCGGTAAATATTATCCCGCGCGGGGTTTCTCTAACGATCTGTTTAGAATAGTTCATAACTTGTATTGATTATCGGAGCACGCAGATTATCGAGTACAGCCTCAAGCAGTACGCCTTCGCGGCGGGGGTAATCATGGCCGAAGCTTGCTCTTATTGCCTGAGTAACAAACTGCACGCTGCGGTCAAGTGCAATGGGCAGACTCTGTCCGCGCAGTAGGCTACCGGTCATCACCGAGGTGAAGATATCGCCTGTTCCGGGGAAGTAGGCGGGAATGTATGTGCACTGGACCTGCCAGAACTTGTCGTTAGTTTTATCGTAGGCTACCACTGACGACAGCTTCGGCTGATCTATTACCGGTATGCTCGTTATGATAACTATCTCGGGTCCGCATTCTGCAAGACGTTTGAGCCAGTCTTTTATCATCGGAGTTGTAAAGGCCTCATGAGGCAGATTAGCGGGCTCTCCGAGCAGCAGTGCTGCTTCAGTAACATTCGGGGTGATGACATCAGCCATAGTAACAAGCTCAGTCATCTGGCTTACCAGATCTCCGGTGATGGTGTCGTAGGTTTCTCCGTCATCGCCCAGGACCGGATCTACAACAATTATCTGGTTTTCCTGCCGAAAAGCTGTTATGAAACTCTTTACAATATCGACCTGCCTGGCCGAACCCAGAAAACCGCTGTAGACTGCGTCAAAATTTATGGCAAGGCTTTTCCAGTGAGCAATGAAGGCTTCCATTTCGTCGGTAAAATCGACAAAATGATAATCCTGAAATTCGCTTGTATGAGTCGAGAGAATTGCCGTCGGTAAGGGGCAGGCCTGAATCCCCATTGTTGAAAGGACCGGGATTACTACGGTTAATGATGATCTGCCGAAACCTGATAAATCATGGATAGCGGCTGCTTTTGGGACTGGATTGGGCTTATACATGGCATAAGCATAGATCATAGGGCTTGAAACTGTCAACGAATATGGTGAGAATGTAGGAAGAGAATATGTTTGGATTGAATAAAGAAAAAAAGAAAATAGACGGTCTGCTGAAAGATATACGCGCTGATTATGAGATTCTGGTAAACACCTTCGAAAGGCCCCGCAGTCTCTCTAAGCAATTTGAATTGCGTTATCGTGATGCAGTTGAATACAGACTTAACCTTATCCAGTTTCTGGAAGCTGAGATCGAAGCCGTGAAAGCTCTTCTTGGACAGTCTGAGACCCTGAAGCAGGAAGAAGAAGAAGTGAAGCCCCGGACTGCTGCGCCGAGGCTCTCGGGTAAAGCGCGTTCTGCAACTGTCGATAATGATGAAGAACGGATAAGTTTTGCCGACAGGCTTATCAAGGAATTCGCCGAGCGGATTAAGAAGTATCCCGAGATAATAATCCATCCGGATGCCGCCTTTGAGATGAAGAAGCTGTTTGGCGCTTTATCCTGTGTTGAAAAGGATTACTGGGGAACTGTGGACCGTATCATCCGCAACACCTACGGATCAAAACGGTTTCGCGATTCTATAGATATTGAACCTGAAATTAATCGAATGTGTACCCCGGGAGTGGATGGACTGCCGCAGGCCCTTGGTTCCTACCATCGGCTTCTTGAAAGGATGCCGCGTGACTATCGCGAGATAGAACGTGAGGAACAGCGATGTCTCGTTAATGCCGCCGTACTTTTGAAAAGAATGCAGGCTGAAATGATTCGCGCGCTCGATGTTGCTGCCAAGCTCGATGATGAGGAAAAGACAGCTTTGTCTGAAGCAAAGGTTTACATTGACGGAATGATAGACGATTTCAGACTTAAAGATCTCGGTCATTTCGGGTAACGGCCTGCCGCGGCTCAGGGGACATATTCATCATCAGTATTAATCTCACCGAATGTTGAATTGCTTGTCGGCACTATATGCCAGTCTGTTTTGGAATCTGAATCGACAGGCTCTGAAGACCTGCATATCGAACGGGTGGCGGTTGAATCATCAGGATTGATCCCGTCCTCAGGTCTCGGTTTACCTTCATCCCCGCTTGCTGTCCATCCGCCCTCAGTTACAATCTGAACAGCCTTATCCAGCATCCTGCTGCTTCCGAAGCCGTCATAGTTCTCATCAGAGGAGGATGTCCGGTTTGAATATAAGACCGCATCAATCAGCTTCCCTCCCG
>DMKD01000022.1 GCA_003454605.1 Spirochaeta sp.
GACCAGAATATCAGTGTGAATATGCTTGCATAGGCTGTGAATGTGCCGTATCCCTTAAGCATCCGCTTCATCTTCCCTGCCCCGTAGTTCACGCCGACAAAGGGCTGCATCCCCTGCGCTATCCCCCATGCCGGCGGCAGCAGCAGGCTGAATATCTTGAATATTGTCCCGAGTGCTATGACATCATCTAGTGATGCGAAGAGATCCAGCATCTTGTAGGCTGTGACAATCTCTACGATAGCCATGAGGGGTAGCGCGAATGCTGAAAAACCAATCTTCAGTATCCTTTTTATCATATCAGCTGTAATAAGTTTAAAATTGAAGCTCACATGGATGATGCTCTTTCTGGATCTTAGAAACAGCAGGCTCAGTATCATGCTCACGGCCTGGGACAGTACAGTTGCGGTGGCAGCACCTCTTATTCCCATATTGAATACAAGCATGAGTAGCGGATCGAGGATCAGGTTCAGAACAGCACCAGTGCCGAGGATAATCATAGCATCGCGGATCATCCCTTCGGAACGTATCAGCATGTTTGTAGAGGCGGCGAAGTTGATAAAGAATGTGCCCGCAATTACAATTCTCATGTATTGAACACCGAGAGTCAGCATTTCACCCTCACCGCCCATGAATGATACAACCTGGGGTGCGAAGATTATTGATACGGCTGTAACCGCTGCGCAGATTATAAAATTAAGTATGAAGACAGCCGGGAAGACTCTCTTCAGGATGTTCTCATCACCCCTACCGAGGGCTCTCGATACAATCGATGCGGCACCTGTGCCTATCAGACCGGAGATGCCGTTATTCAGGAGTGAGAATGGATAGATAAGTCCCACTGCTCCCATGCCTGCAGGGCCTATGATCTGTCCGACAAAGACTCCGTCGATAAACTGGTAGAATCCGAAAACGAGCATTCCGATTATTCCGGGCACGGAAAGCTTAAAGAATAAAACTGATGGTTTTTCGTTTAGCAGCGTCTTCTGTCGGTCCGTTAATGTATACACGATTTTACTCTACAGATTATTTATTGATACTGCAAGTAGCGGTAGTCGCTGCTATTAGACAGCTGAATGATTGATATCATTACTAAACGACGGGAATAAAAAAGCTGTCCGCTGATTCATCAGCGGGACAGCATGTATGTGGAATTTAATTAGAAAGCATTTCTGAAAAGACCGCCTAAACCATCGAAAGCCTCTCCACCGAGATTGGGAGCAAGATTTTCCTGATTAAGACCGCCTGCCGCGCCAAGGTACCTTACAGTATCGATTCTTTCCTGATCGACAGTTCCGAGATCGACTAGTTTTAGAGCCTTACCTGTTACAGTGACGAGTTCTGAATTAACTAAGAAACCCTGTTTGGACTCTGTGTATATAGATGTAATATAGATACCGTCTGCACCTATTGTTTTACATGCATCATAGGAAGCTAATTTTACACCAGGACTGCTGGATGCTCTGTTTCCGAAAATGCTGAACTCAAGTTTGGGAGCATCACCAAGCGGGAAAAAACCGAAAAGCATTGAATATTCAGCGGTTCCTTCAACATCGCCCATAATTTCGTAGGCAATTTCAGTCGGTCTGGTCCACATGCCGACAGATTCGGCTGTCATTTTCCCCTCGTCCGATATCAGTATTTTTTTGTCGTAGGTAGTAGTACATGATGTAATACTGAATACAATCATAGCAAGAAGCATTAAAATTACAATTTTTTTCATTTTTTTCTCCTAATAAATAATTTCTATACTTAAAAACTATAATCCTATTTTGCAAGATTAGCAATTACTTTGAATAATAATACGCAGATACTGATAAGAAAATACCGAGATTGATAAATAAATAACTATATGGTAGTATATTTCATCAGTAATCGAGGGGTAAGGTATTGAGTGATAATGAGATGTTAAAAAACAGTGCACCGCTTCCGTCAGTAAGGCGGTTGCCGCTGTATCTCACAGTGTTAGAGGAATTTTCACGTGAAGGCCGGGAGTGGATTTCCACAACGGATTTTTCTGAAGTTCTTTTCCTGAAACCGATACAGGTTCGAAAGGATCTTGCACATACAGGTATCATCGGCAAGCCGAAAAAAGGGTTTAAGGTTGATGAGCTGATTTCCACAATTTATAATTTTCTCGGCTGGAATAACCTTACTGAGGCTTTTCTTGTCGGGTCCGGAGCTTTGGGATCTGCCCTGCTCGGTTATGAAGGTTTTCAGCGTCACGGTCTGAATATAGTAGCAGCTTTTGATGTCTCATCGGATATCATAGGAAAGACAATTCACGGCAAGGAAATCCTTTCGATGGATAAACTTCCTGATCTGGCCAAACGCATGCAGGTTAAGCTCGGGATCATCACCGTTCCAAGCAGCGGTGCTCAACAAGCTGCTGACAGTCTTGTCGAAGCCGGCATCAGCGGTATCTGGAATTTTTCTCCTATAAAACTCCAGGTGCCCGAAACAGTTGTTGTGCAGCGGGAAGATATTTCTTCAGGGCTCGCGGTCCTTTCGGTAAAGCTTGGACGGTTTGATTAAATCTACTTTTATTTACAAAAGATCGTAAGATTTAACTATCAAATTAACCTGCCGGAGGGCATTATATATCATGCCTTTATTTTTCGATACACTTTTCATATGGCCGGTCTTTATCGCGGCTGTTTTATTTGATATTCTTGTCGGCGAATTCCCTGCAGCTCTCCATCCGGTTGTCTGGATGGGCGGTGTTATTCATAAGGGGCTTACTCTTGCCGACCAGCAGATAAGCCGTATAGGCCGATTCTTCGGGGGAGCGGCTGTTGTGTTCTCAGGACTGATCATCTTCAGTTTACCCGCTGTTCTAATTACCCTGGTCTACAGCACTGCAACAGGTCCTGTCGCTAAGATCATATTCGGAATTTTAACCGCATTCATGTTAAAAAGCACATTCAGCCTCGCCGGACTCCTTAAAGCCGCCGCGGCGGTGCATGAAGCACTTGCTGCCGGTGATTTGAAGGAAGCCCGCCGCCGTACTTCCCTGCATCTCGTCAGCCGCGATACGTCAGAGCTGACTGAGAATGAGATCTCGGCTGCGGTCATTGAATCAGTCACCGAGAATCTGACCGATTCAGTTGTAGCTCCCTGGATATTCATGATCCTGGGAGGCCCTGCAGCTGCGGTATCCTACAGATTTGTTAATACATGTGATTCGATGATGGGGTACAGAACCGAAAAATATGAATGGCTCGGAAAATTTGCCGCCCGCCTGGATGATGTTCTGAATTACATTCCCGCTCGGATATCGGCTATGCTTATCATTTTTTCAGCTTCTGTAAGCCTGGGATATTCGGGCCGTACAGCCTTTAAAACCATGATTCGCGAACATCGGGTTACTGAGAGTCCTAATGCCGGTTGGACGATGTCTGCTGCTGCCGGGGCTGTGGGTGTTAAACTCGTTAAAAATGGCCATTACACGATAAGCGGCGGGAAGGACCTGCCGGATAGTGAAGATATCGGCAGGACAATCAAGCTTATTAAAACATCTATGGCGGCATCTGCGGCCGTCGTTATAATAATCATCTTGTTAGCATCAGGTTTTTTCATATGAGTCTGGATCTCTTTGAAAAATGGGCCGGCATTGATGTCCCCGTACACGGCGGAACAAACCTTCCTGATGGAATAAGAGATTTCAGTATTTCAGTGAATACAGTTCCTGTTCCGGTTTCTGTTTCTGATGCTTATGCTTCGGCCTGGGATGAGATTGGTATCTACCCCGATGCATCCAACAGTCTGCTTGCAGCTGCGGTTTCAGGCTGTTTTAATATTCCTGAGAAACAGCTGCTGATGACTAACGGTTCGGCCGAGGCGTTCGGCCTCGTCGCCTCGGTCTTTCTCGGACGTGGGAAAAAAGCGATGATTTTAAGCCCCTGTTACAGTGATTATGAGCATGTTTCAAGGCTTTCGGGGGCGGATATTATTTCGTATCAGCTTAAAGCTGAATCCAGTTTCAAAATAGACCGGTTTGAGCTTGTTTCTGAAATAAGCCGGTACAGGCCCGATCTCATCTGGCTGTGCAGTCCGAATAACCCTACAGGCGTTATAATGGAGCAGTCGCTCATTGATGCCGCTGCTACGGCGGCGGCTGAGTATGGAGGTTTTGTTGTCGTTGATGAAGCCTATGCCGCATTCGCAGAAACCGCGCCGCCGCTAATCGAAAAATCTGAAGCTGAAAATATTATCATTGTTCGATCGCTCACAAAGGATTTCGGTGTCCCGGGGCTTCGTCTCGGCTATCTCAGCGCATCCGCTGAAGCAGTGAGGATACTGGGGCTCCACAAGCCATGTTGGAGTATCAGCGGGCCGGCTCAGAAGGCCGGTGCAGCATTAATGGATGAAATAGTCTATTATAAAAAAAGCTGGAAAGAGACTGCTGTTCTGAAACATGAGCTCGTAAATGAGATGAGGGTACTCGGAGTTGATCCAGCCGCGGCCTCAGAGAATAGCTGTGGTATTTTCATCTTTTTTAAGGCTCCGGAGCTCCCGGGCGGCCTGAGTTTTGCAGAGCTGATCTACGAGCAGGGAGTTCGTGTCAGAGACTGCTCCTCGATGGGGGCCCCGGGTTTCTGCCGGATCGGTGTAAAACAGAGGGTTGATAACCGGTTTTTTATTGATGCTCTCAAGCTTGTGCTGAACAAAGCAGGGTAGGTTATGAAAGAATATGAATCCATTATCAGTTTAATCCTCGGAGGGATAAGCAGCGGAAAAAGTGAGTTCGCTGAGAAGATGCTTAGCGATATGCAGCGGCAGAGTAGTGCAGAGTTTTATTATTTTACACCCGCCGGTCTGCCTGAAGATGATGAAATGCAGGCCAAGGTTACCGCACACCGTAACCGAAGGCCCAGGTGGCTCCATACCGTTGAGTGCGGAGCCGACCCCGGCTCATTTCTGTCGGAGCTGAAGACGGGCGATACAATTCTTTTCGATTCTGTCGGTACGCTTCTTGGGCGGCTGATGATGAAAGCTGAAGAACAGGAAAGTTCTTCAGCTCATGAGGCTGCTGCGCAGTTTACATCCATGATGAAGAGGGCCGCGGCTGAAGGTCTAAATATAATTTTTGTCTCGGAAGAAGTAGGGATGGAACTTGTTGCTCTTTCATCATCGGGAAGGACTTTTCAGAAGACAATGGGGCGTCTAAATCAGTTAATAGCCGCATCAGCGGATGAAGTATACTTTGTAACTGCGGGAATACCGCAGAAGCTGAAATGAGCAGCGGAGGGCGCAGGTGAAACGATTTCTGAACGCATTCAGATTTATGACAATTATTCCTGTTCCCGGTTCGAAACATGCCGATCTCTCCGAAGCCGGCAGATCTGCGGCATACTTTCCATTGGTAGGACTTGTGATAGGTCTGCTGATGTGGGCTGCCGCCCGGCTCGGCCTGATGCTCTGGTCGGTTCCGGTTGCAGCAGTGATAGTTACTGCCCTGTGGTTTATTCTGACTGCCGGGATGCATGTCGACGGTCTCGCAGATCTTGCCGACGGTCTTGGCGGCGGATGGGATGTTGAATCGCGGCTGAGGATAATGAAGGATTCGGCAATAGGCACCTATGGTGCTGTGGCTGTGGGAATCCTGATGCTGATGAAGACTGTATTCATTTTTGAGCTTGCCGGCAGCGCGGCCGCACCCCTGCTTTATGCCGCGCTGATTGTTATTCCGGCTGCGGGCCGATGTGCCCAGGTTCTGAGTATCAGAATCTTTCCCCCCGCAAAAAAAGAAGGCTTCGGCATCACCTTTAAAAATGGTGTGAGAAACCGTGATGCGGCAGCCGCAGTCATAATCACGCTTGCAGTCTCAACTGCATTCTGGGGGCTTAGCGGCGTGCTGATACTTGCCGCGGCAATCGTCTTCATGCTTGCGGCGGGGGCCTGGATAAGCAACCGGCTCGGCGGACTCAACGGTGACTCATACGGTGCAATCTGTGAACTCTCCGAGCTTTTTCTGCTGATCACCGTCAGTATCATCAAACCCGGCTCTACCGGCTGGCTTCAAATTCTGTTTAAGATGTTTACCGATGCCTGATATTATTCTTATCCGCCATGGCGAGGCAGTAGGGCAGGGCGGTTATAATGGAAGGCGGACTGATCCTCCTCTAACAGCTGAAGGGCGGAAGCAGGCA
>DMKD01000295.1 GCA_003454605.1 Spirochaeta sp.
TTACAACCTCAGTCTATTCTGTACATAAGTGAAATCAGCGGAATCGGTATAAACCCATCATCGCCGAACAGTCCCTGCAGATTGTATCCTCCGTCCTGTTTTTTAATCGTAAAAGGCATCACTGCGCCGATGTCCCAGCTGAATTTTTCCCCCGCGATTAGGAATGCGATTCCAGGCACAATTGCTATCGGAACCCAGTCCCATGAATTCGATCCACGACATCCCTGCGAATGTTCCGACGGACAGAGCCGACTTTTCCCCGATGTCTGTAATAAATCTGGCACTCACAATGGCGCCCGGGATGCTTATTCCTCCCCATAGTGAAAAGTTCTGATTGACACCGTAGCTCATTGTGACTGCGGCGATCTCCTGATCGGCAATGTGAAATTCACCGGTTTCCATCGGAAATCCCGTAGGCATAACCAGAAACCTGTTGGCGGCGGAATCCTGGTAGTAGGATTTTTTATCGGGGTTCGGATCAATTATCTGTGCTTCTTCAACGGCGTCTTTTAGAATAATAACAATCTGACAATTGCGATCGATAATGGTTATAAATTCTTCATCGACTGAATAAAGGCCTCCCTGAAAGGTTGCGCCGCTTTCGGTACGCAACCTGACGCGCAAGCCGATGTAATTCGGCAGCTGATCCCTCTCAATATCATTGAATTGTGCGAAAATCGGACCGGCTGCAATAAGAATCATTATTAAAAGCAGGATAGACTTCTTTTTCATAACCCCTCCTGTTTTTTATAATTATAGATCGTTCCGGCCGGTCTATCAAAAACTGTCGGCGGACCGAACGAGATTGATGTCGTTGTCACAGTTGAAGATGTTTCGGAAAACGGAGACTGGCGTATGCCGAATATAAAAGAAATTGCAAGTCTTGTATATTTCGGAAACAATGGCCTCTTTGGTTATTTAAACTCTCAGGGTTTTGTAAATGTAACAGGTGAAGTCTTATGGTCGTCCACTCACCGCGGAGGCGACAGCAGTCTTAGAGCCCGCCGTTCTGGCCGGAAGAAACATTTTCAGCAGCGGTATCATCTGTAGCCGCATCAGGTTCGGCAGCAGCCGGGGGAGCGGGCGGTGTATCGGTATAGATCAGAACCTCTTCAGTTTTCATACGATGTTTGACTTTTACAAACAGGGTATTGTGCTGCTTGTCATACCACCAGCCGCTTGAATAGGTCAGGAAGCGGTGGTCGGGATTCCATCGATAACCCAAAAGGTGCATCTGGTAGAAAGGGGCAATGTTTCGGACGGCAAAACTGTGAGTCTGTCCTGCCGGAAAATCAAAGGTCATCCGGTACCCGAAATCAGTTTTCTCAATATTGAATCGTTCAGTCTGATTAAGAACAGATATCTTCTCGCCCGTCTCATTATAAAAGTAATCTGCTGTAGGATAGTAGGGATTGTCCGTCAGCATGGAATAGACTGTTTCGGGTGTAATGACGCCTTCGGTGAATATTTCACCACCTTCCTGTGCTGTCACGGTTTCAGGTAGAAGCCCCGTGTTGTCAGCGAGCAGCATGACCGAATGGGTTAATTCCCTTCCGATTGTTGAATAATTCTCATTCACCCCGATATTGATGCTGTTCATCAGAAGCAGTCCTGCAGTCAGAGTCTGATTTATATCGGCAGTTTCACCTGAGCCTGCGAGATAGAGTCTGCCGCCTAGAACCTTGACAGCAGGAAGTATGATGGGCTCAATCAGCTCCCGGATTGCTGAAAATTTAGAGGTGATTTCCGGATAGGTTTCTGTAATCTCTGAATAGAAAGAAAGCATCGCAAGAGCATCAGAGACGGAGATGTCAGCATCTGCTGCTGAACCTATCATCGCCGAAATCTGTTTAATCAGCTCGTCGGATTCTTCTGTGAGTACTGCGGCGATTAGGTCGTCATCGGTAAATATGGAATAATCGGCATTCCGGGATTTTCTTGTGAGTTCCACGGCCTTAGCCTGAATATTTTTTTCGTAATCCCAGCCTTCGTTGACAATGTTGCCGAAGAGTGAGGCGCTGAAAATACTCAGATCCCGGCTGTGGCTTGCTGCCGCCTTGTTCAACTGGGCCATCGTATTTTTGTATGAGGATTTTCCGATATTCTCCACCGCGGCCATGACGAGTGCATTCTCATCGAAGCCCGATACACCGGTGCCCATAGTCCATGTACCGCGGGTCGGATTATACCTGCTGCCTATAATAGAACCGGCTGCATCGGCTATGTAACTATTGATTTTTACCGCCAGTTCTTTCTCTGAGATCAATTCGGCATCTCCACTCATCCAGTAGGTGAACGCATCGATTCCTGATCCGGCGGTTCGTTCAAGAACTAGTTCAGAAGCGCCCTCAGTTTCGGGGTAAATTACAATGCTTGCGCTCTGCTCATCGAATGAGCCGGACTCAGGCAGCATGAGAAAGAAGTTCCCAAGGCTTTCTGATTTTACCGAAATCACAGGTGCTCCTTCCGTAGGGATGAGCTGTGATTGCTCGCCGGAAACCGGGAGGTGAATATATTTTATTGACTCAGGATCATCCGCAGTAACTGCAATGTGAAGGCTGTCGTTGTCGTTTTGAATCCTGTAAAAGCTTACGAAAAGGCCCTTTGAGAGTCTTATGTCAATTCCGGAGGCGGTAACTCTGAAATCTTCGGGGATAAGAGCATGAATGAGACCGTCCTGCGAGAAGACCATCGCGGGGTTCTCTTCACCGAAGGAGAAGTGAAGTCCGCTTATACGGATAGATAGTTCTGTTATAGTGTCGTCCCTGCCGGGTGCGCCCGACTGTTTCTCGCCTGAGATGGTGATTCCGGAGACTTCTGCATCGAAGCTGTTTGAGCCGGAGAACTGCATATATAAGAGAAAGATGATCACTGCCAGGTAGAGCAGGGGGATCAGGAAATAAGCCTTGTTTACCTTTGTATTCATATTCGGAGATATATTACCAACAGGGGGATAAAGATTCAAGCTAAGCTGTTAAAAACAGATTGTTTGAATTACATGATTGTTTCTGTTATGCTTAGTTCATGAAAATACCAGTCAGCTGTAACAAGGACTGCGGCGCGGGATGTCCCTTGTGCGCGGTGGTTGAAGAAGGCCGGGTCGTTAAAATTACCGACAGTGCGGAGAAGGGCGAATGGATGAGCGGCTGCGGGCGCGGATACCGCTCGCATAAGGTCATCTACCATCAGGATAGATTAAGAACGCCGCTAATTAAAAACCGGGAAACGGGTGAATTCCGTGAGGCCGGCTGGGAAGAAGCTATTGAATATACCGCTGATAATCTTCAGCGTATTAAAAAACGCCATGGTGCGGGTTCTGTCCTTCATTCCGGCGGCGGGGGGGCCTGCCGCGGCGCACTGCATAACAGCCACGTGCTTGCAGTTAGATTTCTCAGCCTTTTCGGGGGCTGCACTACTGCCTCGGATACCTACAGCTCAGCAGCATCAACCTTTACCGAGCCATATATCTACGGTACCGGATATCACGGTATTGATGCCGCGACTCTGGCTGATTCAAAATTCATCTTCATGCCCGGCGCGAATATCGCAGACACGCGTTTCGGCTGTGAGCTGTATAATCGTCTTAAGGCCCTTCGGAAAAACGGCGTCAGGATGGTGGTGCTTGAGCCGCGAAAGACCTCAACGATTACCGGTCTCGATGCCGAATGGATAAAGATAAATCCGGGCACCGATACGGCCTTCGCTGCAGCAGTCATTCATGACCTGATCGCAAACGGCGGCGCTGATCATGATTTCATAGAAAAATATACCCACGGCTTTGAGCCTTTCAGGCAGTGGCTGATCAATAGCCCCGTGAAAAATGCCGACTGGGCGGCTGATATCTGCGGCTGCAGTGCCGACGCAGTCAGGCTGGTCGCCGACTGCTACCGTGAATACAGTCCGGCAGCGCTTCTGCCGGGTCTGTCGCTTCAACGGGGTCTCGGCGGCGAGGATGCTACCCGAATGATGGCGGTTCTGCAGGCCGTAACGGGAAATATAGGCCGCCGCGGCGGTTCAAGCGGAATCTGCACCTGGAGCAGCCTGCCCAGGCCCCGCTGCGGAAAACTCGGGATGAGCCCGGCATCCGCGGGAGCTAAAATGCATTATGCTCCGGTTTCTCTATGGCCGGATATGATTCTTGATTCAGCACATAATCCGCCGCTGAAGGCAGCCTATAACTGCGGCGGTAACTATCTGGTTCAGGGGGCGGATTCAGCCAAGTCGGTACGGGCCTGGGCCGCGCTGGATTTTTCGGTCACACATGAGTTGTTCCTGACTCCGACTGCCGCAGCATCAGATGTTGTTTTCCCGGTTGCCGACTACCTCGAACGAAACGATATAGTTTTTGCCGAAGGGAATTTTCTTCTGTACTCACATAAAGCGGTCAATCCGCCGCCCGGCGTCAAGTCCGATTACGAAATATTCTGTCTGCTTGCTGAGCGGATGTCGTTCGGAGCTGAGTTTTCAGAAGGCCGAAGCGAACTCGAATGGCTGGATTACTTCCTGACAAGCTCTGACGTGACTGAGCCCGAAGAGTTCAAGCACAGAGGAATATGGTTCGGTGCGGACAATGAACGCTTGGCGTTTACCGACTTCGTTGCCGATCCCGAAACACACCCTCTCAAGACCCCCTCGGGAAAGATTGAGATCTCCTCGGAAAAATTCAAAGCGGTCGGCGGAAACCTGTTTCCTATCTATACAGAGCACAGACCGGCCGGTAAATTTCAGCTCATCACACCCCATGCTGGGAGCAGGATCAATTCGCAGTTTATAAATATTGAAGGAACAAAGAATAGGAACCTGCAGATGAACGTTGCAGATGCAGCAGCCCGCGGGATTACGGACGGAAGCCTTGTCAGGATAAGCAGCAATACCGGTGTGGTTGAGACTATTGTCGAGTTGAGTGAAGATATTATTACAGGAACAGCCTGCCTCAGTTGCAGTTACTCCAACCTTCTTACATCAACGTTGCCGACCCTGCCTTCAAAAGGCGCACGAACTCACTCAACTTTTGTTGACATTGAGCCTGCATAGCATCAGAATAAGGTCATGGATCTCAATGAACTGAAAAAAACTGCCGTCGATGCAGTCGACGCGGACAAACAATCAATCTTTAAACTCAGCAAATATATTAACGCCCATCCCGAAGCCGCATATGAGGAACGTCTTGCTACAGTTGCGCTCATAGATTTTCTTTCACAGCGGGGATTTAAAATTCTGACGGGAGCCGGAGGACTTGAAACTGCCTTTATCGCCGATTTCGGATCATCGGATAGCGCGGGCGCGGTTCCGGTTCCCGCTGCTATTATTGCCGAGTATGACGCCCTCCCGGGGGTCGGACACGGCTGCGGGCACAATTTAATTGCCGCTGCTGCAGCTGGTGCCGGTCTGGGGGTTGCCGCAGCGATTCAGGCCGCCGGCTCCGGCAGCGGTTCTGCGGCACCTGTGATACGTGTAATCGGAACGCCGGCTGAGGAAATCATTACAGAAGCCGAAGGAAAAATCCGGCTGATTGAAGCCGGGGTATTTAAGCAGGTCGGCAGTACGCTGATGTTTCACCCCTGGGGAAGTACAGGAGTCGCCGAGAAGGATCTGGGCTTTCGGGCATTCAGGATAACTTTCACCGGCAGGACAGCTCATGCCGCCGCTGACCCCTGGAATGGTCTGAATGCTCTCGATGCCGCTGTAATCTTCTATAATTCAATAAGCATGCTGAGGCAGCAGACGCCTTCGAGCTTAAAAATTCATTGTGTCATGCCCGAGGCAGGAACAGTGCTTAATGTTATCCCCGAGAAAACAGTTGTTGAAATTATGCTCCGTTCCCCCGAACTTGAAGATTTGATATCGTTTGAGAAACGCATAGTGGACTGCACTGAGGCTGCCGCGAAAGCTGCAGGTTGTGATTCAGTATTTAAAACCATGACAGCAGTCAAACCGGTAAAATTCAACCGGAAGCTGTTCGAGCTTGCGGCTGCAAATATGGAGGCTTCAGGCGAACACCTCGAAACTCTTCCGCTATGGCAGGCATCTTCGGATTTCGGTGATCTGAGCCATGAGGTTCCCTCCCTGTCGCTGCTCTACGGGACGCATGATAAGAATCTCCGCTGGCATTCGAGAACTGTCGCTGAGAAATCAGCTGAAACAGAGGCAAACGAGGCTATGCTGCGAGCGGCAAAAATCCTTGCAATGACTGCAATTGATATTTTGTTTGAGTAATGTCTGACAAAAACGCTATTATATCAGAGAAAAAATGATGGGTGCAAAAATTATCGATAACTTGACTTCTTATTAAAGCGAGTTTATATTAATTGCAAATTTCTAATATAAGCAGGTCTTTATGAAAATTATTATTGTCGGCGGAGTTGCCGGCGGAGCAAGTGCAGCAGCACGTCTGAGACGACTTGATGAAAATGCCGAGATAATAATGTTTGAAAAAGGACCCTATATATCATATGCAAACTGCGGGCTTCCATATTATATAAGTGAAACTATAGCTGAACGGGATAACCTCCTGCTTCAGACTCCTGAAAGTTTTAACGATCGTTTTAATGTTGATGTCAGGGTTCTGAGTGAGGTTGTTGATATAGATCGTGATGAGAAAACGGTTCATATCATTGAAAGGGATGCTTCAGGGAAGACTATCAGAGAGTATTCTGAAAAATACGATAAGATGATCCTCTCACCGGGTTCAAAACCGATGAGACCGCCAATCCCCGGAATTGATCGGGATAATATTCACACCCTCTGGACGGTTCCGGATGTAGATAAAATAAAGGCCTATCTGGATGAATCAGACGCCAGTCACGCTATAGTAATCGGCGGAGGTTTTATCGGTCTTGAGATGGCTGAGAATCTTGTTGAGCGCAACATGCAGGTAACTCTTATTGAAGCTGCTTCGCAGGTGATGACTCCCCTTGACTTCGAGATGGCTCAGATTGCTCACAGGCACCTCCATGAAGAGGGTGTTGATGTACATCTCGGCAGCATGGTTAAGTCATTTGAAGCCGGAGATAATCCGGTAAAAACTGTAGTTGTCACTGCCGATGGAGCACGAATGGAAGCGGATGTTATCATGCTGGCAATCGGTGTTCAGCCCCAGACCGGGCTGGCTGAATCAGCAGGACTTGAACTTAACGACAGAGGCGGTATTATCGTCGATCAGAATCTGAAAACTTCCGATCCAGATATTTTCGCTGTCGGGGATGCTGTTGAAATACGTGATTTTATGACCGGAGCACAAACGATGATTCCCCTTGCCGGTCCTGCAAACAAACAGGGCAGAATGGTAGCTGCAAATGTTCTCGGCGGATCCGAGAGTTATAACGGGACTCAGGGGACGAGTATCGTGAGGATTTTTGATATTACGGCTGCCTCAACCGGCCAGAATGAAAAGACGCTCATTGCTGCCGGCAAAGACTGCGGTAAGGACTACCTCTTCACAATGACTCATACAAAATCACATGCAAGCTACTATCCCGGTGCTTTTCCCCTCGATATGAAGATGATATTTGAACCCTCAACCCGCAAGGTTCTCGGTGCTCAGATTGTCGGATGGGAAGGCGTCGATAAAAGAATTGATGTTCTTGCAACGGTAATAAGAATGGGCGGAACAATCGATGATTTGATCGAACTAGAGCTTGCCTATGCCCCCTCATACTCATCGGCAAAAGACCCGGTAAATATGGCCGGCTATGTTGCAGAGAATATGCTTGAAGGACTTGTTGAGAATATCAACTGGAGTGATCTTGCTGATTTTTCAAACTCAATACTGCTTGATGTACGGGACTATGATGAAAATGACCTTGGTGCTATTCCAGGTTCAATTCTGGTGCCTCTATATGAATTACGCAGCCGTCTGGATGAACTCGATAAAGATAAATCCTATATCATCTACTGTGCGACCGGGGTTCGAGCTTATGTAGCTGCGAGAATGATGACGCAGAATGGTTTTAAGAATGTAAAAAACCTTGCCGGCGGATTCAGTACATGGCAGCCTGCCATGTGGAACAAGAGAGAGGCCTGTGGAGTTGTATAAGCAGGAGTATAGAAAGGGTGATTTACAGCAGTCTCTTCATGAGTCTGGTGGACATCATCAAGCATGCCGGAGTTGCAGACGTTAATCTGTTTATCTAACCGGCAAGAATTGTAATAACTATCCTGCGAGGACCGCCGTGGTTCCGGTGTTCGCAGAGATAAACTCCCTGCCATGTTCCGAGGTTCAATCTTCCCGAACTGACCGGCAGCGAAAGCTGTGGTCCCAGTATTGAACTCTTAGCATGTGCGGGCATATCATCAGAGCCCTCCATCGTGTGAACATACCAGGGTTCGTTCTCTTTAACCATATTGTTGAATATTGATTCCATATCTCTGCGGACATCAGGATCGGCATTTTCATTCAGTGTCAGCGAGGCTGACGTATGCTTCAGATGAATGAAGGCCATACCGGCGTCCACATCCCTTATCTCGGGCATCAGATCTTCAATTTCACGGGTAATCAGGTGAAACCCGCGGGTCTTTGGTTCTAATCTCAGTTCTTTCTGGATAATCTTCATGAACTCAGTTTACTGAATTCCAAGCCTTCGCTCAATCTCATAGGTTGAGCTGTAGGATATTATCTCATCCGCGAGATCTCTAGCTTCATCGAGGTGTGTTCCGGCGATGATCTGCTGTGTTTCATGCAGAAAGGCAGTTGATACGCTGAGATTCTTAATTCCGATACCGAGCAGAAATGGAATGTATTCCCGCTGATGAGCCATCTCGCCGCATACGGTCAGCTCAATATTATGGGCTGCACTTACATCGGCAATCATCTTCAATCCACGAAGTACCGACGGGTTATGCGGTATATAGTAGTCTTTGAGTTTTTCATTATTGCGATCGACAGCCAGCATGTACTGAATGAAATCGTTTGTCCCTATTGAGAGGAAATCAACCTCTTCGCAGATGTGATCAAGTATTGCCAGTAGTGAAGGGATCTCAATCATTGCGCCAATTTCGGGCATCACCGGCGATTCACCATCCTCCTGAAGCTCTTCGAAGGATTGCAGAACAAGATCCTTAGCCGTGCGAAGTTCCTCCATCGTGGAGATCATGGGAAACATCAGTTTTATCCGCTTGTTTCCCGCAGCACGTAGGATAGCCCTAATCTGCTGTCTGAAAATAGCCGGATTTTGAAGACTGAATCTGATTGACCGGAGACCTAAGAAGGGGTTTTCTTCGCTGTAATCACGATAGTATGACAGAACCTTGTCGCCGCCGACATCGAGGGTTCTGAATGTAATCGGCCTGTTTCCGCTTAGCTCTATTACTTGTTTGTAAATTGAGTACTGCTCCTCTTCTGTCGGAAGACTGTTTCGCAGCAGAAAGGGAAACTCGGTGCGATATAGGCCGATCCCCTCGGCGTTCATCTTTATCGCTTCTTCAAGATCGGGAATGAGGTTGATATTTGTATACAGACCGATTTTCTTTCCGCATTTTGTTACCGTTTCTTCAATCAGAGGTTGTCTTTCATTCTTTCGACTGCGTTTGGCTATTTCCTGAAATTCATCAACTATATCCTGATTAGGGTTAATACAGATTCTACCCGATTCACCATCGAGTACTATCGGCAGCGGTTTGTCGGTTTTCAACAGGTCGGTGAAATCCAGAATAACCATTGGAATTTTAAGCGACTGGGCAAGAATCGAAATGTGAGATGTCACTCCTCCGGAGACCAGCAGGATACCAGCCGTTCGTTCGGAGGCCAGCATCAGAATGTCTGAGGGGTAGAGAGATTTAGCAATAACTATCCTTCCCCCGGCGTTCACAGGTGCAATATCGTCGCCAAGCAGATTAGCGAATATTCTCTGAATCAAATCTTCAAGGTCTTCAACCTTCTCGCGCACAACCGGATTCTCGTTTTCGGCAAAGAGCTTAATATAGTTTTCTGCAACCGCAAGCAGGGCCGCGGGCGGGTTAATGCCTGTAATTATCCTGCTTTTTATCTCGTTGTTAAAACTTTTGTCCTTAAGTATAAGCAGGTGCGATGTGAAAATGAGAGAGGCGCTGTCTGAGAGATTTTCTTCCACCCCCTTTTGAAGTTCAAGCAGCTGCTCTTCAGTCTTGTCAATTGCTTTGGATAATTCCAGATAGGTGTACACACGCTCGAAACGAAGCCGCCTGAGCTCGGTAAAACTGCGTTTGCGGTCAAGAGTGAAGCTGTTTCCATATGCCGGCCCCGGGGAAGCACCTGTTCCCTGAAGAGTGATTTGGGTATTGAATTCAAGTGAGCTGTAAGTCTGCTCAATACCGGTATTCTTTGCGTCCATCATGAATGTTCTGGCATTTTCGAGAATGTTGGCAAGCTGTGAGGCAAGGAAGCGCATCGTTGCAGCATCGATGTGTTTAAAGGGGCGCCGCCTGCGTTCCAGACGCATTACACCTATCGGCATCTGTCCGCGATTAATCGGCACAGCCATGATCCGTCGTTTTCTGGAGTCGAATTCCACCTTTCCTGATTCGACAGCCTTTCCGTAGAGGCCGTCATCACGTTTCAGATGGTGTTTCTGCCGGTCTAACGTTCTTCCGGTCTCTCCAACTGTTTGTTCTGAGGCCATAAATACCAGCTGATCAGAGCTTTCATCTATCAAATATATAGAACAGCCTGTAATTTTCATATGCTTGTATATGAGATCAATTATTCTGTTCAGGAAGGATTCGATGTCCTCAGTGTCATGAAAAAGCCAGTCAAGTTCACTAAATTCAAAGAGCATGTTGTATCGGGTTCCTAGCATGGCTCAAATATAATAAAAATAAGGTGAAACGCACAGGAAGATTTCGAACCTCATGCTGAAGTTGAAACTCAAAATTAGTTTTCAGATGGCCTTATTCAGTCAAGAATTCCTTCTGCAGCCCTTATTCCGCTTGCCCAGGCGGCTGTAATTCCCCTGCTGGTACCGGCGCCGTCACCGGCAAAGTAGATGTCATCATATGCTTTGAAGCTGCTGTCAAGGAAATCAGGCTTATTTGCGTAAAGTTTGATCTCGGGGTAGTACATTATGGTCCCGGGATGCAGAACACCTGGAATTATCGTATCGAGGGATTTCATCGATTTCCAGATTCCGCGTAATATTTTGGCAGGTATTGAGAGACTGATGTCGCCCGGGGTGCAGTTTTGCTGTGTCGGTTGAAAATTATACAGGTCATCATTGAAACTTTCGGCCTTTGAGCGTTTGCCGAGACGGAAATCTCCTACACGCTGCATTATAGGTTTGCCTCCGCCCATGAGCATTGCCTGCAGTCCGAGATTCTCGGCGAACTCCTGCCCGCTTGCAAGCGGTTCGGTGAACTTTACAGTCTTGAGCATAGCGAAGTTCACCAGGCCGTTGGGTTCCTTCTCTCCTGAGAAGGCGTGTCCGTTCACACTGAAGTAGGGCTTTCCCGAGTCAGTGCCGTATTTTTCGCGGACGACATGAGCCGCGCCGCTGTTGGTACAGAAGGTTCTTACCTTGTCAGGAAAGATGAATTTAGGGTCATAATAGTCGTTTACTATAGGATAGTTTTCGAGTTTTGTTTCTATCCTGATCCCGATGTCGACAATATGGTCGATGTACTGTACTGATAAGCGGTCCATCACCGACTGCAGAAAACGGAAGCCTTTGCGGCCGGGGGCTATAATCAGGCTGCTGTATCCGTACTCACCTCTGCTTGTGATTATCGTTTTTTCTGCCGAATCGATATCAGTCATTTCAGTTTCGAGTTTGATATTAACTCCGGCTTCCTGAAGCTCGGCTATGAGCACTTTTATCAGTTTAAGCCCGCCGTCAGTTCCGAGGTGAGTCTGCTTGATATCAAGAAGCTCGATCCCCAGGTTTTTCGCGCGTTTGAAATATGTTGTAAGATTCTTCTTTCCGAGAATGTCGGGTTTCAGTTTGTGAACAACCAGCTTGAGGTAATGCTCCGCCTGTTCTCTGTCCCAGTTTTCGAGGGGGAAGCCAATGGGGAATGTAAAGTTCATCTTGCAGTCGTTTCTAAGGCCGCCGGTTGAAACCTTTTCTTTTTCAAGCATCATTATCTTCAGACTGCTGTTTTTTTCAAGTAGATGAAAAGCCGCTCCCAATCCGGCGGGACCTGAGCCGACGATGATTACATCATATTTTTCCATTCTTTACCCCCGATCGAAGAGCTTAATTTAAAAAATGACGGTTGTCTACCATTCCGGTCTGCTGCGGATAAAATCTATAATTGATTTCTTGTGTACATTCCATATTTTATCAAGCAGATCTGCATCATAGGTTGAGTAGTTCTGCTTTCCGTAAAGTTCGACCGAATAACAGACCGCCCCCGTTACGCCCAGAGCCCAGTCGTTTACTGAGCCGTAGAGAATATACCAGTCGGCGCCTTCTTCGTAATGGAAATATGGATTGTAGGGATAGCCGGCTGATGCTGTAAGGGTGTCTGAATAGTTCTCACCGATACTTTCTATCATCGCATAGTTGTCGATGTTGAAATCGACATCATCTGTGGGTATCGCATCCCATGGTCCGTAGATTCCTATACCGTTCTGCGAGCTTGCTGTATGGAGAATCAGGCCGCTGCTGTAATCCTGCGCCAGGAAATCGTCGCGTACAGCGGCGGACTCGGGTTGATCGAAAGCTTCATCGCCGTTGTTTATTTCTTCTTCCGACCAGTGAAATCCGAAATTCCGGTTCAGGTCAACTCCGTTTGAATTGTATCTTATACCGGAATCAAGGCCGTCAGGGTTCAAAACGGGCATAACATGAAGTTTGATGTTTTCTATTATATCAGCGGCATCATCGCTGTCCGGATATGCATTCACAAGGTATTCGATGAGATGCAGCGATACTCCCGCCGAGGCCTGCTCATGACCATGAACGGCTCCGCCTATAAAAACTGCCGGCTCGTTTTCTGCAATTCCCGGATTATCCGAGAGCTCAAGGGTGTAGATTTTACGACCGTCTGCCGTGGTGCCGCTTTCGCGCAGATTCGTTATTTCCGGATAACTCTCAGCGATCGATTCCAGGTATACCTCCACTCCGTCAGGATTGCAGAAGCATTTCTCGACTTCAGGCGGATTTCCGTAATCGGATAGACTCCCAGTATTGTCGCCGCAGGAAACTGCCGATAATATTATCAGTGCCGCAGGTATGATGAAAATTAAAGCGGTTTTTAACCGGAACATAGCTGAAAGCATAGCACCGGTAGACGCTTGAATCAAGTTCAATCTTGATTCAGCTCTATATTTTCTTGACCGTAAAACATAAAAGTTTTACCTTAATAACTATGAATAATCCACTTAGAAAACCTTTCAGATATACTTACTCAAACATTTCTTTTATTCTGATAGGCCTGAACCTCGCAGTTTTTATGATCAATATGATTGTACCTGATTCAATGTACTATCTGGCGATGATTCCCTCCTTCGTCCTCAACGGCTTTATCTGGCAATTTGTGACCTATATGTTCGTTCATTCAGGTATAACCCATATTGCCTTTAACATGCTCGGTCTTTTCTTCTTCGGGCAGGCAGTCGAGCGGGAGATGGGCAGTCGGGAATTTCTGCTTTTCTATCTGCTGACGGGAACCCTCGCGGGTGTTTTCTCATTTATAGTCTACTTTTTCACGGGAATGAACGTTGTTCTCCTTGGAGCATCGGGGGCTGTGTATGCAGTTCTCTTCGCTTATGCAGTATATTTCCCGGACTCGAAGATATATATCTTCGGCATACTTCCGCTAAAGGCCAGGACCCTTGTTCTGGTCTATACAGCCATTGAGCTGTTCTCGCAGTTCGGTAGTTTCAGAAGCGGAGTAGCTCATCTCACGCATCTGGCCGGCTTCGCCTTTGCCTTTCTTTACTTCATGATCAGACTTGGTATCAATCCTATCGATCAGTTAAGCGGCGGGAGGCGGAATCCCTGGAGGTGAAAACACGATTCAATCGTATAACAGGATATCGTCGTATTTCGGCAGTCATTCTCCTTCTTTCACTGTCGGCCGCAGCGATTTCGGCATACAGTGATCCCGAATGGGATCCTTTAAGCTATAAGGGAAATTTCTTTGTTATGCTTGAACCTGCCGGACCCTTCGAGCCGGATGTCTATGATGAAGATAAGGCTTTGAAGCAGCTGCTTGATGAAGCACGTTATGTGTTTTCAGGGATGATATACGGTTTCGAATTTGATTATATTCCGAAGGACA
>DMKD01000337.1 GCA_003454605.1 Spirochaeta sp.
TCGGGCTGGGCAGATTTGAACTGCCGACCCCGTGTCCCCCAGACACGTACGCTAAACCCCTGCGCTACAGCCCGTATTTGTTGAAACAAAAGATATCATCTTAAACAATCAGTGTCAATAATCCTCATATTTTCAGTTTAAAATTTATGCTTTCCAGTTTTTAAGAGCAGCCTTCACTGAGCGCGTCATTTCTTTATTGTAATCAGCATCAAACTTACGCTGGTACTGATAACATCCTATATTTCCTTCTTCATACATATGCGGCTTCCCTTTATATTGCCAGTCCTCAGTACGATCCATAAGATGTACAAGATCGGCATCTTCGAAACGGCGGTACGAGTTCTCAAACCGGACAAACTTTTCATCAAAACGCGGTATTAGTCGACGCTCCAGATCTGCATGGTGCGGGTATCCGAAACACAGAAGGGTAATCGGAAATGTGTATTGCGGGAGATTGAACATCTCACGGTGGGTCTCGTACTGCTCCATTATATCACCGATATAACATGAACCAATCCCAATCGAATCAGCCGCGGTGGCCATAGACTGCGCAGCAATTAATGCGTCGTTTATAGCAAGAAAGAAATCACCCTCCTGCGGTCTACGGAACTTTCGCCCCTGCTTTTCCGCCCATTTGTCGGCTCCGAAGGCCTGGTAATAATCGAACATTCTCTGATAATCCGCGAGAAAGAGAACGACCAGCGGCGCCTTCGCAATAAACGGCTGATTGTCGCAGCTTACTGCGAGTTTATCTTTAAGCGACTGATCACTAACCTCAATCATTGAATAGAGCATCATGTTTCCTGCTGTTGCCGCACGCATTGCGCAGTTGAACAGCCTCTGTTTGTCAGCTGATGCAATCGGTTTATCCATATAAGCTCTGACCGATCGTCTTTTCATCAATATTTCGAGAGTTCGATTAATCATAGTAGAAGTATAACATCGTTTCAGATAAAATGTTCTCATGATTAGACGATTTATATCCACAGGACATCTGATAGATTCCGGAATTCTCTCAACAATACTTAACCTGATTATTGAAGAAGGCGCTGATTACGAAATTATAGAGTTTAAAGTCGGCAAGATTAACACTGAGGAATCAAGACTTGAGATAGAATTAAGAACCGAATCGGTTGAACAGCGCGAAGCACTTACTTCCAAGCTGATAGCCCAGGGCTGTTATGAAAAGTCTGCCGCCGAAGCTGAGTTTGCACCTGCTCAGAAAGATCGGTGCGCGCCGGAAAATTTTTATTCAACCACCAATCACCGTACCGAGATTTACTCGGGTGGAGCCTGGTGTGGAGTTTCGTACCAGAGAATGGACGCAGCTATCATTAACTGCGGCGGCGGGTTTGAATGCCGGAAGCTGCGTGATGTGAAAAAGGGAGATCAAATCCTCACAAATGCTGACGCGGTGAGAATATTCCCCCCCGCGCGAAAGCGACAGAAAGATGATTTCGGCTTCATGTCGGGCGAGGTATCTTCTGAGCGTGCCGCCGATATGGCGGTCGAGCGAATTGCAGAAGCATTCAAATCAATGAAGAAAAACGGAGAGAAGGTTATTGCCGTTGCGGGTCCTGTTGTTATCCATACAGGAGGTGCAGCCGCCCTTGCCGCATTAATCGAAAAAGGCTACATCACCGGCCTTCTTTCCGGTAATGCTATTGCGGTTCATGATATTGAATCACAATTCTACGGGACATCGCTCGGTATCGATCTGAAAAGCGGCCGCCCGACGCATGAAGGTCATAAAAATCATATGAAGGCTATTAACAGAATCTATAATCACGGGTCGATACAGCAGGCTGTGGACAATGGGGATCTTTCAGGAGGGCTGATGCATACCGTCATTAAGACAGGGATTCCTTACTGCCTCGCGGGTTCCATCCGTGACGACGGTCCGCTGCCGGAAACTGAGAATGATATGATCAGGGCTCAGGCCGCATATGCTGAAATTATCAGCGATGCCTCAGCAGTATTGATGCTCTCAACAATGCTCCACTCAATCGGAACCGGGAATATGCTGCCCTCATGGGTGAACACGGTATGTGTAGATATTAATCCTGCTGTGGTAACAAAGCTTGCCGACAGGGGCTCGGGACAGGCTATAGGCATTGTCAGTGATGTGGGGCTTTTTCTGAATTCTCTCGCTGATAAGCTTGTTTAGGCTTCAGACTTCCTGCTTAAGCATTCCGATACCTTCGTATACCTTCTCTCTCTGCCTCTGCACACCCCGTTTGAAGTTCAGATAATCGTGCCTTGTTACAATGCCTACCAGCCGCCCATCCTCAAGGATAGGCAGATGGCCTATATTATGCTCAAACATAAGTTCATCAATCTCGCGCACGGTTGTATCAGGTGCTGCAGTGACGGGCTTTCGCGTCATATACCCTTTTACAGGCGAATGCATCTGTCCGGAGCGGCGGCCCTTCATGATATCACGCAGGGTTAGAAACCCTATGACATTTTTTTCATCATCGATCACCGGAGCACCTGTATGTGAAATCTCTTCAAGCCTCAGGGAAGCTTCAAACAGGGTGGACGACTGATGCAGAGACACTACATCATCGGTCATTATGTCAGTAGAGGTATATGCAGGAAGGAGGATCTTCTCAAGATAATTGATAATCTGTGTATAGACAGGACGGCCGTTATCAATCTTCACCACTGCTGATGCCGCCTGATTATGTCCGCCTCCGCCGAATTCAGCCATTATCTCGTTGAGTTTTATTGCTGCCTTGTTATTCCGCCCTACAATCAACAGCTTTTTCCGTTTTTTAATATAGAAAAATGCCAGGTAAACCTCAGCATTCTCAACCTCAAAGACCTTCTCGACAACAGCATTCACACCTGCTGATTCATCATCAAGCCCGATGTAGCTTGTCATAACGAAATGCCCCTGAATAGTACGGTATTCAAGCGAATTAAGGACAGAATGAAAAAGACTAATCTGAAGTTTTTTACGAAGCGGCTGCAAAAAATGCGAGACGAGTTTCAAAGAGGCTCCGCTGTCAATCAGGAAGGATGCAACCTCAAAATCCTGGCAGGTTACATTCATATGCGTGAAGTTGCCTGTATCGGCATAGATACCCGCCAGTGCTATTGTAGCATCCTCAGGGCCAACCTTTATCCCCTGCTTAATAAGCTCCATCCCAAGCTGAGTTGTATTGGCACCGTATGGCTTTTCATGAATAACGGCATTGGGAATATCCTTCTCATCAGCCGGATGGTGATCAAAGACCTCAACCTCGTAATCATCATTCTCAATATGATCAAGGTATTCGGCTACCCGCCCTGAGGTTCTTGTATCAACAACTATCATCTTGCTTACATGCTGACCCTCAAGGTCCTTGGCATTCAGAAAAGCCAGATGATTCTGATACATATTATGCAGATTTTTAGCCACAGGATGAATAAGCCGACTCTTTACTGGCTGAAAATCAGGGAATAGATACTTCGCAAGAACAATGGACCCGATACAGTCCAGATCCATATTGCTGTGGCCGACAATTATTTTCATTACTAACCCTTACTATCTGTAATCATGGAGATCATTTTTAAGAATCTTACTTTTAAGATCCGCCTTCATTTTATACATCTGCGAATCAGCAGTATTTATCAGAACATCGTATGTTTCTCCATCTTCAGGACAATGCGATATACCGTAGCTGAACCAGCAGGAAACCTTTCGCCCCCCTAACTCAAGAGGATTATCAATAAAATGTTTCTGTATTTCTTCAAGCCTTTCGATAAACTGAGCCGACTGCGATGAAAAAAAGCAGATAGCAAATTCATCTCCGCCAAGTCTTGAGAGCAGATCACTTCCACGCATATGCTGTTTCATTACAGAGATAAACTCAATCAGATAAGAATCACCGGCTGAATGCCCCCAGATGTCATTAACTACCTTCAGGTCGTTCAAATCCATCATGACGATACAGCATGATTCGTAATGATGCTTCGTACTCAGGAATTTTATTACCTGTTCCTCAAAAGGCCCCCGGCTTATAACATCGGTAAGCTCATCATGACTCGCTTTATGCTGAATTCTGTTATATAAAAGCTGGTTCTCCAGTGCAATCTGAATCTGAGTTCGCAGATATTCAATTATATTGAAATCAGACTCGGTGAATGTGGACTTACTGCTGCTGTCAATTGTGAGAATTCCGTAAAGCTCATTATCAACATAGATAGGTGTCTGCATCGAGGATTTCAGCTCATGTCCTTCTATCTCGATCAGTTTCTTGGAACGTTTATACAACTCTTGGATATCATCAATTATCAGCGTTTTATCCAGCAGGTGTCCCAGTTTCAGCCAGGCAAAAGATTCCTTTATTGGAAGCTTAAAATTTTCCATCAGCTCCCAGCTGTAACCTTTTGCTGCAACCGGTATAAAATTTTCCTGTACTTCATCAATCCTGAGAATAGTACAGAATTCACCGTTTGTAATTGTCTCAGCTGCCGCTTCGAGGACGAGATCATAAAAGTTCTGAATATCTTTAATTCGCACAAGAGACTGGCTCAAATTCAGCAGAGAATCTTTCAGCTTCTCCATCTTTTCGGTCCGGCTTTGTTCGAGATGCAGATTGCTTCTATCTATAAGCTTGTAACCCCATTTAATTACAGGTTTTGTCGAGAGAAGTACGATATCAATTATACACTTTATCTCTTTTCCGGATGAGTTTACAACAAAGACCTGAAACTGCTTATCTTCTGCACGGATGGTTTGTGATTTCTCAACCGTCTCAAGAATGCGCTTTTTACATTCTTCAATTTTCACGGCTGATTCTGCGGCATATATCGATGAGACGGGATTTTTCCTCTTCTTTGAATCAAAGCCGGTGAGTTCATAGAAAAATCGATTAGCTGCGATAAGCTCATCATCAGATTCAATTGCGATACTGATTGATGTTTCATTGAGGAAGAGTAGCATCTCTTCTTTAGTCAGATCCTTATCAGATATCTTTTTTAAACCCATTATAAAAACTATATATTAAAAATTGCCAACATGCAAAATTTAAAATTATAAATCACTATTTTTTTATGCGAGCCCGGGCAAAAGAACCTTAAGACCATTGGTGAAAATGATGAAAGCGAGGCTTAACAGGATAATACCGCCAACCCTGGTAATAACAGCACTGCCCTTACCTCCCATCCGCGCAGCTAAGGGTACTGAGAAAAGATAGGTTGCCAGAAAAATGAAGCAGTGTATGATAAGGCATCCGGTTATGGCAAGCCTGTCGCCTACTCCCTCAACCATACCGGCCTGGGTGATCACCAGGGAAATACTTCCGGCTCCAACAGTCAGAGGGAAAACGAGGGGAGTAACTATCATCGATTCCCAGCCCTCATCATCATCGCCGTTCTCAGATGCATCGACGTCCTCAGGCGGTTTCACCTTCTTTCGCTGAGTTTCACCTCTCATAATCATCGGCAGCGAGGATAAAATAAGGACCAGACCGCCGGCAGCACCGAGTGCCTCGACCGAAATCCCAAGAACCCTCAGCAGAACTTCACCGCCCCAGCTGAGCAGAATCAATATGATCGTTGAATAGATACTGACACGGATCGCGAGCCTGATTCTGATTGCCCTTGAAAATCCGTCGGTTAAAACAGAAAAAGGACCGATTACAGCAAAGGGACTGAAAATCGCAAACAGCGCTATCTGAAACAGCAGCAGTTCATTAAAGCTAAAACTCAGATTCATGTTGGTATTATAAGCATAGAATAAGAGCTTTGACTACGGAAATAATGATAAATCCTGAGATCCAGCCTTGGATGCTTATATTGTATGCGCTCAGCCGCCCGCTGAGTAAAGCTGCAGATATA
>DMKD01000259.1 GCA_003454605.1 Spirochaeta sp.
TGGAGTAAAAACAAGTTTAACGGAAGAATGGAGATGAACGAGATCCCCGGTTCAGAATTTGAGATTCCAGTCGATCTCGTCCTTATCGCCGCAGGCTTTGTTCACCTTGAAGGCGGCGATCTGCTTAAATCACTTGATCCTAGAATGGACCCGCACGGAAACATCGAAACAAAGCCCAACGGAGAAACATCAATCCCCGGCGTCTTTGCAGCCGGCGATGCGGCATCAGGGGCATCCCTCGTGGTTCGCGCGATGGAATCAGGCAGAATTGCAGCTGAAACAATTGATGACTACCTGCAGTAGAATTATTATCAGTATTTAATTTATTACATAATGAACCCCGCAGCCGTACAACAATTCTGTATCGGCTGCGGGGGGCTTTTATTTAACTTCAATCATACAAATGACAGGCTGTTGAATGCCCTTTACCAACCAATTTCAACTCAGGCATACATTCTCTGCATTTATCAAACGCTTTCGAACACCTTGGGTGAAACGGACATCCGCTTGGAGGATTCATCGGACTCGGAACATCTCCCTGCAGAACAATCCGATCTTCTTTTGCACCCGGTGTGGGTACCGGAATCGCGGACAGCAAAGCCTGAGTATAGGGGTGCATCGGATTATCAAACAAGCTGTGTTTTTCAGCAAGCTCAACCACTCTCCCGAGATACATAACTGCTACTCTGTCACTTATATGCTTAACAACACTTAGATCATGCGCGATAAAAATGTATGTCAAATTCTTCTGCTGCTTCAAATCCTGCATCAGGTTAATAACCTGAGCCTGAAGAGAAACATCCAATGCCGAAACAGGCTCATCGGCAATAATAATCTCCGGCTCGACAGCAAGAGCCCTTGCAATACCGATCCTCTGACGCTGCCCGCCTGAAAACTCAAATGGATATCGGGTATAATAACTCGGATCAAGCCCAACCTGACCCAGCAGCTCCTTAACCTGTTCATCCCTGTCCGCACGGCTTTTAATAAGCTTATGGATTATCAGCGGCTCGCCGACATTCTCAGCAATGGTCAACCTGGGATTCAGTGAAGCGTAAGGGTCCTGAAAAACCATCTGAATCTTTTTCCTCATCTTCAACAGGGACTTCCCTTTTAATGAGGAGAGATCAGTTCCGCGGTAATAAATCTTACCCTTACTGGCATCCAGAAGTCTCATTATCATTCTGCCGGTTGTTGATTTACCGCAGCCTGATTCTCCTACAATGCCCAGAGTTTCACCCTTCTCCACTGCAAGATTTACACCGTCGACTGCATGTACAAAAGAAGGTTTTCCGGGATTATACTTGTCTCTGACTTTAAATGTTTTGCTTATATTTTCAAGCTCCAATAATATTTCTGTTGTCAATTTGTCACCCCTTCACTCTTTGCCTTCTGCCAGTGATAACAGCTTACAAAATGCCCATTTTCCACTTCAACCATATCAGGAACATCTTTGCGGCAGGTTTCATCGGCATACTTGCAGCGATTGCTAAAACGGCAGCCCTCAGGGAAGTCAGAAGCACCCGGAACCATACCGGGAATGGCAAACAGACGTTCTGTTTCCTGATCAATCCTGGGAATCGACTCCATTAGTCCCTGCGTATAAGGATGACAGGGATTGTTAAACAGCTTCTCTGTAGACGCATATTCAGCAACCTTCCCCGCATACATTACCACTATCCGGTCAGTCATCTCGGCGACAACGCCAAGGTCGTGAGTAATAAGAATGATCGACATCCCAATCTCAACCTGTAAATCTCTTAGAAGATCAAGAATCTGCGCTTGAATTGTAACATCAAGTGCAGTAGTCGGCTCATCCGCAATAATCAGCTGCGGGTCACAGGCTAAAGCCATTGCAATCATCACCCGCTGCCGCATTCCTCCCGACATCTCATGAGGATAATTATTTGCCCTCTTTTCGGGATCAGGAATACCAACCTTTTTCAGCAGCTCCACTACCTTTCCTGCGGCCTCATCTTTACTGACATCATTATGAGTTCGGATAGCTTCAGCTATCTGTTTGGTTATCGTGTAAACCGGGTTGAGCGAGGTCATAGGTTCCTGGAAAATCATTGAGATAGAATTCCCTCTGATCTCCATCAACTCTTTCTCAGTGGCGTTAACGAGATCCTTACCCTGAAATACAATTTCACCGTCTACAATTTGACCTTGCGGTTTAGGAAGAAGGCCTAGAATTGAGAGCGCAGTTACAGATTTGCCGCTTCCTGATTCTCCGACTATACCCAATGTTTCTTTTGGTTTTACTTCAAAAGAAACGCCATCTACTGATTTAGCATAGCCGTTTGCTGTCTTAAAGTATGTTTTAAGGTTTTTTATTTTTAGCAAAGCTTCTTTCTCCATAATTATACACCTTGAATATCATGCCTGAATCTCGGATCCATTTGATCTCTCAATGTATCGCCAACAATATTGAAAGATAAAACCGTAAGAACAATAAAAAGCCCCGGAAAGATCAGCAGCCATGGAGCTCGTGACAGATATAAAGCTCCCTCAGAAAGCATACTTCCCCAACTCGGAATTTCCGGAGGCAGTCCCAATCCGAGAAAATCCAGAGAGGCCATATCAAGCAGAGAAAAGGCAAAAGTGAACGTCGCTTGAACTATTACCGGGGAAATTAAATTGGGAAGAATATGCTTAAATATCAAACGCATATTACTCGCACCGGCAGCCCGGAATGCATCCACAAAAACCTCTTCCTTCAACTTCAATGTTAATCCGTAAACGATCCTTGTCGTCCTGGTAAGATAAGTAACACCAACAGCGAGGATCACATTTAACATACCCCGCCCTAGAATACTGACAAGAACAAGAGCAAGCAGAAGCGATGGAAACGCCATCATAACATCAATGATACGCATAAGAACAGCATCCAATCTCTTATAAAACCCGGCAAACAAGCCTATACATACCCCAGCTACCATTGAAAAGATAACAACCCCAGCTGATGCGATGAGACTGGTTCTCGCTCCGTAAATTATTCTGCTGAATATATCCCGACCGAAATTGTCAGTCCCAAAAAAATGCAGGCTGTTCATAGACTGCAGTCTTTCTTCATGCATCATTTCGTAGGGATCATAGGGCGCTAAAAGCGGTGCAAAAAGACCCAGCACTATTAAAATCAATAAAAAAAGCATACCAATAAAAGTAATTTTTCTTGAGTTCATCATTTTCAGTATATTTTTCATTTGGTGCTCCCCGTTCCATGCTGGATTCTTGGATCAAGCATCACATAGGAGATGTCTACCAAAAGATTTATAAGCATATATATCAAAGCAATTACCAGGATTATACCCTGAAGCACAGGGTAATCACGCCGGAGAATACTGTCTACAACAAGCCTGCCGATTCCCGGCAGAGAAAAAACAGTCTCGGTCACAACGGTACCGGAAACCAGTGCTGCAAAAGTAAAACCAAGTGCAGATGCAACAGCGTTCAGGCTGTTCCGGAAAACATGCTTGATATTAACAAGATGCTCAGCCAAACCTTTTGCCCTGGCTGTTCTGACATAGTCTTCTTTCAAAACATCCAGCATGCTTGCCCTTGTAAGTCTGATAATCAATGCCGAGTTCGGTGCAGCCAAGGTGATGCTCGGAAGAATGAGATAAACAAGGTTTGCAATGCTTCCGCCGTCAACAATCGAAGGGAAACCGGAAGTTGGAAAAATATGCAGTTTCACAGCAAAAATTGTCATCAAATTTAAACCAAGCCAAAATGTCGGGATTGATGCAAAAGTCATTGATAAACCGGATACAACCTGATCGGTACGCGTTCCATATCGCGTTGACGACAGATACCCTACAGGAATACCGATAACGACAATTATAAATAGAGTCATCAACGAAAGAAGAATACTCGTTTCCGCTCTGCTTAAAATCACACTGCCGACAGGCTGGTGAAAGAAAATAGAAGTACCCATATCTCCGGATAAGAGATTTTTCAGCCACTTACCATACTGTACAGCAACGGGCTGATCCAGACCCATTTCAACCCTCAACTGTTCGACCTGTTCCGGAGTTGCCAAATCACCGAGCATAATCTGCGCGGGATCTCCGGGAATAAGGTGTATAAATAAAAAAACAACTATCGAGACCATCAGAAGAGATGGTATCATCGATAGTATCCGACGAATAATATATCTAACCATAAGCCACCTTTAAAAAACCGGCCGGAAAAACCGGCCGGTTATAAAATCTATTTCAGATCACATCCCCAGAACTTCGGCCAAATCAACTGTGTTGATCCAAACCCTTTCAGATTCGGTGTATGGACATCAAAGTTGTAGACATCTCCGATCTTAACGATAGGCATCTGTTCGAAAATCAACTCCTGTGTTTCAGTCCAGACTTTTCTACGTTTTTCAGGATCGATAGTTGTGGTAAAGGCATCTGCCATTTCATGTTTCTCATCAGTTGCCCACCAGCCTGGATATGCATCACTCATATAGGAGTACAAAATCGGATCGGGGACAAACCCGTGATGTGTGAAGAAGATATCCCATTGACTTGCATCGCCACGCTTAGAAATTAGAGTCGCCCAGTCATATACCTGAAGGTCTACGTTGAATCCGGCATCTTTCATCAGTTTGGCAAATACTATTCCAATATCGTTATGAATCTTATAGGCAGAAGAAACCATGAAGGTTATCTTTTCTCCATTATAGCCGGCTTCATCTGCTATTGCCTTTGCTTTCGCTGCATCTTTTATATTATAAAGATCGGTACCTGCCTTTGTATACCATGAAGTATTTTCCGGCATCATTGCACCGTTTGCAGACCATAGGCTTTCAGGGCCTACCGCTGTGGCTAGTGCTGCATCCATATCCAGACACGCAAGCAGCGCCTGCCGCAGCTTATAATTACCCTTAAAAATACCGTCGTTAGAGTTGAAGAACATCATCGGCATTATTACACCCTCATTAACAAGTGTTGTTATAGAAGAATCATCTTCAAGCATTTCATAGAGGTCACCGGAAATCTGTGATGCATAATCATAATCGCCCGCTTTTACACCGTTTACTCTGGTTCCTACATCCGGAACTGGAATGAAATAGATTTCATCAAAAATGGCTTCTCTTTTTCCGGCATAACCGTCAGAGGCCTCACTTCTTGCTGCATAGTCATCAAACTTTGCAAGTAGAATATGTCGCCCTGGATTTCTTTCTACAAATCTGTAAGGTCCGGTACCGATATAATCAGTTTCTGCGATTGGTTCTTTTGTTGCTGCAGCTACTATCTCTGCAGGATAGATTACAGGTCCGCCGTTGATAAATGCGAGCAGAGCTTTCCAGGGTGCAAAAACATCATTTAAAACCATCTTCACAACATAATCTGATTCAGCTGTTACACCAACAACGTGATTATAAAGAACACTTCCTCTCGAACCGTATTCTCCCCACCTGTCCATCGATGCAACAACATCTGCTGAAGTCATCTCTTTACCATTGTGAAATTTTACACCCTTACGCAGACTGAGAGTGATAACCTTTCCGTCAGCACTTATATCTTCACTTTCCACAAGCATCGGTACAGGATCATACTTACTGTTGAAAGTATACAATCCCTCAAACACATGCTGTGCAATAGTAGTTCCCTGGTCAGAGGTTATTACCTGCTGATCGAGACTTGGAGGTTCTGCAATAGTTGCATACCTCATTACTTTAACAGGTGCCTCTGCCACAACAGCCGCTTCTTCCTGTTCGCCTCCTGCAAAAACGGTGCTTGTAAAAACAGCAGCCATTATCACAGCTAACACGATCAGTAATGCTTTTTTTGAACCAATCATTATTTCCTCCTCGATTATCTCCGGACCTCGATATAAAATTCAGTTTTCCGGCTTTTCAAATAAGCATCTTAATTATATGAGCATAAAAATCTTTTAGTCAAGAAAAATTTTTTTGTTGCCTAAATATTTTTGTTGTATCTTTTCCTGTTTCCGGTATATAATCAGCACAATGAAGAATATTTATGAAGAAGAAAAATTTTTAAAAGGTCTTGTAAAGGCATTGGCAGCACAGTTTGGGCCCTCCTGCGAGGTTCTTCTGCATGATTTAAAGGATCAGCCTTATGATCATACTATTGTCGCAATTGAAAATGGCCAGATAACTGGACGTAAAGTAAACGACTGCGGAACAAATCTCGGACTGGAAGTTTTACGCGGTACTAATGTAGAGGGTGATAAATATAATTATTTCACCCAGACCAAAGACGGCAAGATGCTTCGCTCTACCACTATTTATATTCGTGATGACGATGATGAGGTTATAGGATGCCTCTGCATCAATATGGATATTACTGATTTTATAATGGCAAGCAAAACTATTGCAACCATAACACAGCGTCAAAATGATGAGTTCAACTCCGAAGAAACCGTTGAGGAAGATTTTACCGGAGATATTAATGAACTGTTGGATGATATGATACAGCGATCTATCGAGCACGCCGGAAAACCAGTTGCCTTGATGACAAAAGCAGACAAAATTGAAGGCATCAGATATCTCGATGAAAAGGGTGCTCTTCTTATACAAAAATCAGGAGACAAAATTGCGCGTTTCTATGATATTTCAAAATATACTTTATACAGCTATCTGGAGGAAATCCGGAATGGCGATGATAATGGAAAATCAAAATGATTACTCAATTCATAATTTCTAATGGTGATAAAATTCCCAGCCCCGCCCTCATCTTCAATGAGCAGGCAATAAAATCCAATATATCAAAGGCTATTGAAACAGCCGGAGGACCGACGAGACTGCGCCCTCATGTAAAAACTCATAAAACCCGTGAAATTGTGAAAATGCAGCAGGAGTCTGGTATATCGAAGTTTAAATGCGCGACAATAGCTGAAGCCGAAATGCTGGGATTATGCGGGGCCGAAGATGTTCTTCTTGCTTATCCACTGGTTGGACCCAATGTAGACCGCTTCATCGAACTTGTTAAAAGCTTCACCGAAACTGAGTTTTCCGTAGTGGCAGAAAGCCGTCGCGGTGCTGAACTATTATCGGCAGCAGCAGCTGATTCAGGTGTTGAGATTCCAGTCTACCTGGATCTTGATCCCGGCTTACACAGGACAGGAATTGAACCTGGAAATTCCGCTATTGAATTATATAAATATATCAGCAAATTGCCATATCTAAAAGCTGCAGGGATTCACTGCTATGACGGCCATATTCATCAATCAGAGCTATCTGTACGCGCAGCCGCTGCAAATGAATGCTATCAGGCATCTTTATCTGTACAGCATAAAATTGAAGAATCCGGAATGAAGGCCGAAAACCTTGTAATCGGCGGAACTCCAGCATTTCAAATCTATGCACAGTTTCCGGATGTACAACTATCTCCGGGAACATGCTTTCTTAATGACTGGGATTACGCAAAAAATTATAAAGACATGCAGTTTGACTTCGCCGCCGTTGTATTAACAAGAGTTATAAGCGTACACCCCGAACAGTCTTGTTTTACTATTGATACAGGATGCAAGGCTATAGCCTCAGATCCTGATAGCGCGCGAGGCCTAATCCTGGAACTGCCCGATGCACAACCGCTATACCAGAACGAAGAACATTGGGTATTCAAACTCATAACCAATGAACTGCCTGAAGAAGGGCAGATACTGCATGTTCTGCCTACTCACATATGTCCCACAAGTGCGCTGTATTCTCAGGCACATATAATAAACAGCAAAGGAGACTGGTATACAAATTGGAAAATCGAAGCCAGAAACCGGAGATTGTCAATCTAATAATTTAATCACAGGAGACAAAATATGGATGTTTATGAAGTATTGAAAGAAAAAGGAATTACCCTTCCAGAACCACCTCCACTAGGTGGGGTTTATGTCCCAGTCAGACAGACCGGGAATCTCTGTTATTCATCAGGGGCAGGACCAATTGTTAACGGAAAAGCTATTTACACTGGCAAACTTGGAGCAGATCTCAGCATAGAAGAAGGGCAGGAAGCAGCAAAAATCTGTATTCTCAATGTTTTAAGTGTCCTTCAAAATAAAATCGGCGATCTCAACAAGGTCAAAAGTGTTGTAAAGCTGCTTGGATTTGTAGCGAGTGCTCCAGGCTTCAATTCTCAGCCTAAGGTTATCAACGGCGGCTCGGAACTGCTTATCGAAATTTTTGGCGAGGCTGGGGCTCATGCCCGTTCCGCGATAGGGACGAATGAACTTCCTGACAACATTTCGGTCGAAATAGAAGTTATTTTCGAAGTTGAATAAGTTTTAAATAAATCAGGAGTGATGTGATGCCAGAAATTGAAAAAAGGATTCTCTTAAAAGGCGGACAGATTATTGATCCCGCAAACAATATTAATCAGACAGCAGACGTTCTGATAAAAAACGGTAAAATTTTTTCTATCGATTCAAATATTCCTGAAACTAGTTCTGAAAAAGTTATCAATGTTACAGGACTTATCGTAACACCGGGACTTGTTGACATACACACTCACCTGTTTAATTCCACCGGTGTCCCAGACTCATGGGCCGGAGACTGGAGTGTTAATCCGGATTCTTTCAGTTTTCGATCCGGTACAACAACTATGGTAGACGCCGGTTCAGCGGGTTGGAAAAACTTCGATCATTTCAGAGCTACTGTTATAGAACGCTCAAAGACTCGCGTACTATCATTTATAAATATAGTTTCGACAGGAATGTTGACCGAAGAAACCGAGCAGGAACACAGCTGCTACCAGACGGACGAAGCAGTTAAAGCGGTAAAAAAACATTCAGATATTATTGTGGGAATAAAAACCGCTCACTATAGACACCCCG
>DMKD01000014.1 GCA_003454605.1 Spirochaeta sp.
GTCATCATTTTACAGGAGAACTTTATGGTGCTTATCATTGCAGAGCTTGTTATAAACGAGGGGATGGAAGATGATTTCATTGCTGCTACAAAAACCATCATTACCGGAAGCAATGCCGAGGAAGGCTGCGCCGCATTATGTGAAATCACCTTACACGATCCTGTTTAAGCTGACAAACCGACTGCCCTCATCACATCTTCACAATTACAATTAATTTCTATTTTAAAACGGTCCAAAATTAATCATCACCGCAAACATCAGAAATACAGACGTGAGCGCAAGCATAATAATCTGCAGAGGGAAGGTCCATCTGAACCAGCGTGGATAACTGACAACCGTGAACCCCAATGCTATCAGCAGCAGGGCGTTGGACGGGAAGAGCATATTACTGAATCCATCTCCAAAATCAAAGGCCAGAACTGCAGTCTGCCTGGTGATACCGACAAGATCAGCGAGCGGCGTCAGGATGGGCATCATTAGAAACGCCTTCGCAGAAGCTGAGCCGATGAAGAAATTCATAATCAGGGTAATCAGGTAGATAAGAAAGGCAGCCCCCATAGTCGGTGCAGACTCAATCCACCCGGCGGCAGCATGAAGAATTGTATCAGTTATCATCCCCCGGTCAATTATATGCTTAACAGAGTATGCCATCAGAATCAGAATGATCCCCGGCACCATTCCGATGATGCCGTTGAAAAATGATTTTGCAATCTTGCGGCCCGTGAGTTTCGCAAAGTTTCCAGCGCCTATTCCTCCTATGAAAAACATCAAACCCATTAATGGAAATGACAGATCACTGATTGCGGGAATTATCGAGGTTAGAATAACAAATAGTATCGCGATTCCCATGCAGGATGCAAACCATATCAATGCCTTCTTCATGCCCGGATGCGAGGCTTCAAGAATTGCACTGCTGTCTTCAGGCTGCTGAAGGGCCTTTCTTGCCTGATCTTCTTTATAAACAAGGGATTTTTCAGGGTCTGCATCAACCTTTTTTGCGTGTCGTGAAACAAAAATAAATATGATGAAATACACAATAATGAAAAATATTATTCTAAGCCATGAGCCTGAGAACAGCGGAAGCTCCGCTATTCCCTGAGCGATTGCTACTGTGAAGGGGTTTGTTACAGCGGCCGCAAAACCGAATGCAAGCGGCAGCAGGCTGATCCCCAACCCGGTCAGCGAATCCCAGCCGAGAGAGTAGGCCAGCGGAACTATAAAAATTATCATCGGAACAAGTCCTTCGTAGATTCCCAGAAAAGACGCAAGGAACATGAACATGAATATCATTATAGCCATCAGCAGATATTTCCGCTGACTGAAGCGTGCGACTAATTTTGCAACAAGATCCTTCATTACCCCGGCGCCCTCGAGGATTGCTATCGAACCGCTGACAAATACAATAAACAGAATTATAGTGATAACAGCTATATTCCCCGGTGCTCCCAGAACCTCAACCGGTGCGGTAATCCAGCGCCAAATCGGGTAATCGGGTTTTTCAACCTCAGTATACGAATCAGCGACTATCATTGTACGGCCGTCAACCTCGACACGCTCATACTGACCTGATGCCAGTGCTATAGTAAGAATACCCGAAACCAGCATGAGGATGAGAATTATCCCCGCTGCTCCTAAAAAGGCATTCTTACCGATTTTCATACTTGATTTGTTGTCGCTCATTCTGTTTCCCTCAAAGTTTTTTTATAAAATTTTTATAACACCTGATAGCAAGCCCGTAGTTTTCAAAGCTGATGCGTTCATCAACTCCATGTATGCGGTCAAGCTCTTCCTGATTCAGAATCATGGGAGCATAACGGTAGAGGTTTTTACAGCAGGCCGAGAAATTCACTGAGTCCGTCGCGATAGTTGCGAGATAAGGAAGAACAACGGCGTCTTCAATCTCTTCATTAAGCATCTGTTCAAGAAGCAGATAGCCCTCAGATTTTATCGAAGACTCAAATGCCGGCTCAGTAGCTTCTTTCTCCTTCAGAACCGAAACACTGACCTCATCATCGGCAACAACCTTCTTTATCCTTTTGACTACAGTTTTAATACTGTCGCCGGGAAGAATTCGCACATTCACCACAGCGGAGGCTTCATCAGCGAGTACATTTTCTTTATTACTGCCGGTGATTATAGTCGGGGCAGTTGTTGTCCTCAGCATCGCCGCAGATTTTGCGTTCCGGCCCATGACAAGCTTAATCAATCCGCCGGTCAGCCACAGGTTAGAGAGAGCAACCCGGTATGCCGGCACTCCTGCACGGGCCATCCTTTTAAAGAAGGTCCTTGTAGTCTTAAGCCACCTCAGGGGAAAGGGATTAGCCTCGATTCGGGTCACTGCTCTCGCTATTCGTCCGGTTGCTGTATGCTTCGGCGGCATGGCTGCATGACCGCCGCCCCGGGACTCTGCTTTCAGGAGAATGTTAACCTGCCCCTTCTCGGAAGTACCGATGAGTGAAAGTTTAACTTTCATTCCCGGCATCAGCCTGTCCGCGGTAATCGATCCCTCATCCCAGGCCCAGTCAAAGCTGATGCCATTATCAGCAAACCACTGAGCAGATGTTTTAGCACCTAGCGCACCGGTTATTTCTTCATCTCCTCCGAAGGCGAAATAAACAGTCCGCTCAGGGGTGAAACCGGTTCGGCACAGTTCTTCAGCAGCCTCAAGTGATGCCATCAGGGTGTTTTTTGTATCAAGGGTGCCGCGGCCCCAGAGGTACCCGTCTTCAATCACTGCATCAAAGGGGGGCCTGCTCCACTTTGAGACATCAGCCGGAACAACATCATAATGAGCCGTTAAAAGCACAGGATGCTTATCGGGAGAACTTCCATCCCATTTGTAGATCACGGCATACTCACTGAGAACAGTTCTCTCTGCAGTCTCGTGGAAAAGAGGGAAGATATCGAAAAGATAGTCCTGAAACCCGGAAAAAAGACTGGTAACATCAAGACTATGATCATAATGAGACACCGTCGGTATTCTTATTGCCTCTGCAAGACGTGCAACAGCCTCATCTGAGGCAGATACAGGATGATACTTTTTATTCTTATCAACGGATCCGGCAAGAATGGTATTAGCTGCTATAGTTATAATTAGCGCTGCTGCAGCGATGATGATATAAAACATATATTATAATATCTTCATTCTACATATTATGCATTAATATTATGGATTTTTTATCAGGGTGAAGATATGCTTTAACTATGAAAAAGATAAATATATTATCAGCAGGACTTCTTCTTATCTTAATAACAGGATGTGCGACCACTTTAGGCGGGATTAAGGATGAACCGTCAAAATATGCCGGCAACGATGCGACGATAAATGCTAGTGTAGCTCTTGAAGTTCCGCTGCCCTTTCTTGATTATTCTCTTTACCAGATAAAAGATGATACCGATCGAATGTTTCTTTTTACCGATAAAAAATACAATATCGGCGACAGGATTTTTACCAGAGTTCATGTTATAGGTATATCGGATGGTAAATCAGTATCAGCCTTTGAAGAAATCGCACAGCAGACCACAAATTTTCTCGCAAAAAACAAGATGGAGACACCGGCAAAAGCCAGGGCACTGAGTCAAAAGCTAATCAGACTGATAGCAACTCTCGGCAGCGAAGCTGAAGGCAGTTATTTTCTTATAGCTGACTAAAATTCCGTTTTTTGATTGTCTCCTGCAGAATACCGGAGACAAACAGCTGCCATGGATGATAAAAGATGAGCGGCAGCAATGCAATTCCAAGTAATTCCGGATCTGATGCAAAATAGGTACTTAAAAGCGGCACTCCCATTGCAAGAGTCTTCTGCGGTGCGGTAAAAACTACTGTAATTCGGTCTCCATGACTGAATCCCAGCGCCGCCGCGCCGCCGGACGCGATTGCGATCAGAATTAGAAATGATCCTGCAAGATACAGGTATGGAAACACCATTGAACGAAGATTCTCAACAAACGAGGGTTCACCCGCGCTTTTCGAAAACGAAAGATACAGAATCAGCAGAATAAATATATTGCTCACTACCCCAAGCTGTTTTCTATTGGTTTCAGCAGCGGCGGCAAACCAGCGGCGCAAGAACTGCCCGAAAAGAATAGGAAGAAGCATCATCATTCCCAGTTTCTGAAGTATACCGAGAAGCTCGGAAGCAGGAACTTGCCCCGCAGAGGATCTCATCATAAGCGAAAGCAGCAGCGGTGAAACAAGGACACCGATGATATTTGCGAAGGCGGTATTGAACATTGTTGCTACAACATTACCGCCTGCGGACTGGGTAAAGACTATGCAGCTTGATATTGTGCAGGGCAGCACGGCCAGAGCATATATACCGGTTATAATCTGCGGACCGAATTTGTCCCTGAACAACATCGAGGTCAGAAAAAAGTAGAGTGGAACAAATATGTAGATAAAAGACTGGATGTAGACATGTACACGGACATCACTGAGCCCGTTCTTTATTG
>DMKD01000297.1 GCA_003454605.1 Spirochaeta sp.
CGAAGCTCCTCAAAATGGCCACAACTGACTCAATGACGGGGATAAATAACAGACAGCATTTCACAGAACTAGGCAGTCGTGAGTTTGCCATCTTCGAGCGGCATGGACATCCGGTTTCAGTTTTAATGTTTGATCTCGATTTTTTTAAATCCATCAATGACACCTATGGACACAACACCGGAGATGAAGCAATCATTCATTTTGCCGATATCTGTATTCAGAACCTTAGAGCCGAGGATATTTTAGGACGTATCGGCGGAGAGGAATTTGCTGCGGTTCTGCCTGCAACAGATATAGATGCCGCTTTTAAGGTTGCGGATAGAATAAGGGAAAAAACAGAATCAACAGCTATAACTCATCCTGATGGAAATATTCTGCTGACAGTAAGCATCGGTGTTACAACAGTTGAAACTAAACCTGCCAGTCTGGCTATTGCTCTTCAACAAGCCGATAAGGCCCTTTACGAGGCCAAGAACAGCGGTCGAAATAAAGTTGTATTATACTCTGCTGACAAAACACAGTAATAAGCTTATAATATTGATGTAATCCACGGAGGGGAAATGGCTGAACAGCTTATTTTAAAAAATCTCGAATTTATAAAGGTTCTTCCAGGCTGGGCACAGGAACTTTCGTATAAATACTGCTCTGAAACAGCCAATCTTTACCTCATACACGGCAATATCAGAGACTTCCTGCCGAATAAAATGTATGAAGGAGAATTTGTTTTTGTAAGAATACAGGAGTTTATATCCGAAGTTCTGTTCGGAAACAAAGATATTATAGTTTTTTACGACAGATCTTCCGGCATCAATTTCTGCGACAGAGAGATGCAGAATGATTATCTGAATATGATGACGAAAACCTTTCCCGATATAAGCGAGAAAGAGCTTATGTCGGCAAAACCTTCAGATGCCTTCAGAAACCTTGAACAGTATTTCATGATGAATATTTCAAAGAAACAGCGAATAGTCCTGATAATTGATTTTGCCGAAACCATCATACCGAACGCGAATATATCAGAACTCTCAGATGAAGACAGATACTGCCTGGTGACTCTTAACCGATGGGCGCATGACCCAATCTTCACCCAGGGAGACATCTCCATCATGCTTCTATCTGAAAACCTTTCCGATGTAAACAGCAGGCTTGTACGTTCTCCGAATACGGTAAAACTCAGCATCCCGCTGCCTGATCACAACGTACGCAAGGCCTTCCTTGAGTTCACCGCGCGCCGCGACTATCTGCTGCTTGAGAGCAGGCTCAACGCTGAGCGTGTTGCGTCTATTACAAGCGGTCTGAACCTCATGAACCTCAACCAGATAGCAGCCGAATCTTTCCAGGAAGACCGAACTATCACTCTTGATTTTCTCCGCGATAAGAAAAAAGAAATAATCGAAAATGAAGCAGCAAGCCTGCTTGAGTTCATCGAAACTGAGCACGATCTCTCGATGGTTGCCGGAAACGATTTCATCAAAAGCAGGCTAAAAAATGCCGCAAAGGCAATTAAAAAGGGACAGCTTGAGGTGCTGCCGATGGGTTACCTCATTGCCGGCCCGGTCGGTACCGGTAAGACCTTCCTCGTCACCGCCTTCGCCGGTGAGGTAGGCATTCCTATAGTGAAGTTCAAAGCCGGATGGGCCGGCGCTTCCGACGCCAACTTTGATAAGGTCATGAACATCATCAAGGCAATGTCCCCGGTGGGTGTGCTCATCGATGAGGCCGACACCCTGCTCGGCCACGGCAGCAAAAACAACCGCAGTTCCGGAGGCAGCCTGTTCGCACGTATTGCCGACTTTATGGGTAATACGGCATACCGCGGCAAGATAATATGGTTTATTGTTACTAACCGCCCGGATTTGATCCCTATCGACCTCAAACGACAGGGACGAGCTGAAGAACACCTAGCCTTGTTCTTCCCTCAATCCGACTCCGAAATTGACGAGCTCTTTACCATCCTGCTTCAAAAACTTAAGCTGAAAACCAGCGGATTTTCAGCTTCCAGGATTCTACGAAAATATAAACTCACCTTATCAGGCGCCGATCTTGAAGCAATACTCATCCGCTCGAGGTTCAATGCTGCTCTTGATAACCGTGTAATAATTAGCAACGACGATATTGAAAGCACTGCCCGGGAGTTTCTGCCGCCGACCTACCCTCATGAGATCGATCTACAGAACCTTGCCGCTGTGCTGGAGTGCACCAGCCGCGATATGATACCGGAGCAATTCCGCAATATTGAAAAAAATCAAATAGTTGATGAAATAAAACAGCTGAAAATTCTGCTTGGAGAGGTCGGGAAATGAAGATAGAAGGTACAACTTACGGAACAACAAAATCTGGTGACAGGGTCGACATCGTCACGATTACAAACTCGAATAATATCTCTTTTTCGGCAATCAGCTATGGAGCAACCCTCATATCGGTTAAAACTCCCGATAGAAATGGCAATATTGATGAGATAACCCTCGGCAAAGCAGATCTTGCCGGCTATGAAGCAGGTCACCCCTTCTTCGGAAGCACCGTCGGCCGCTTCGGTAACCGCATCGCCGGCGCAGCTTTTTCGCTTGACGGAGAGCAGCACAATCTCGAGGCGAACAACGGACCGAACAGCCTTCACGGCGGCCCCGGAGGATTTCACGTCAGGATGTGGGAAATCTTTCCCTTTAAACAGGATGATAAAGCAGGTATCAAATTCACCTATGTCAGTGAAGACGGTGAAGAGGGATTCCCGGGCCGGCTGCAGATCTCTGCCGTCTACACCCTTACTGAAAACAACGAACTGTTTTTCGATTACGAAGCAATTACTGATAAGGCAACACCAATAAATCTCACAAACCACGTATACTGGAACTTGTCAGGTGCCGGCGACGGAACCATCCTCGATCACGTTCTTAAACTTAATTGCGACCGCTACATTCCCGTTGATGATGTTCAGATACCCCTCGGTGAGATCAGGGCTGTTGCAGGCACACCATTTGATTTCCAGCAGGAGAAACGCATTGGTGATGACATTGGCGCTGCCGGCGGATTCGACCATAACTGGGTGACTGCAGCCTACAGGAAAGGTATGACCGGTCACGGCTCCGAAGAAAAAGCTGCCGCCGTAGCCGAAACTGAACCCTTTGCAGTTCTCACCTCCCCCTCTACCGGCCGCCGGCAGGAGTTTTTCACCTCACAGCCCGGCGTACAGTTTTATTCAGGTAATTTTTTAGATAATGAAAGCGGCAGAACGGGCAACTATGATAAGAACGCCGGCCTATGCCTTGAAACTCAGAACTTCCCGGACGCGCCCAACCAGCCGTCATTTCCATCATCAATATTAAGACCCGGTGAAAAATATATTCAGAGTACGATGATCAGGTTTTCATGCTGAGTCTGCTCACCCCTTGACCAAGGACTAAATAAGACTATAATGGACTTCATAAGACATTTATCGAATATGGGAGTCCTATGAAAAATAATGCATTATCAGGCAATCTAATGACCCTTGCAGAGATTGCAGGTTATCTTAAAGTCGCTGAAAAAACCGTTCTGCGCATGATTCAGAAGGATGAGATCCCATGTGTGAAAATTGCCAGTCAATGGCGTTTCGATAAGGGACTCATTGATGAATGGATCATCAGCAAAATGCGCAAAACTGAGACCGATGAGCTCACCCAGCTTATGCAGAAAGATGCAGACAGCGTTCCCCTTTCAAGGCTGACAGCCGAAGAATTTATCATAACAGACCTCAAACCGGGCGGCCCCGAAACGATCCTCCGAGATTTATCAAAACCGCTTATCGATGCAGGTCTGGTTGAAAATCATGAGGTATTCGTTGAAAAACTAATTTCCCGCGAAAACATGATAAGTACCGCCCTCGGCAGGGGCGTCGCGATGCCTCATATCAGGAATCCCAAAGAAAATACATCAAGCAGGCCCGTTATAGTCATAGGAATTTGCCGTGAAGGAATAGATTTCGACGCGCATGACGGAGAACCAGTTAAACTGTTTTTTCTTATATATACAAATAATGAGATCGCACATCTACGCATTATTTCTAAAGTAAACAGCTTTTTAAGAAATAATGTTGAAATAAATGATCTTTTAACCGCAGAATCTTCAAAAGATGTGATGCGGATATTGATAAAAGACTAGAGAACTGATATATTTTTATCTGTAAAACACATGAGAGGCAGGTTCGTTGAAACCCTCAAATGTTTTTTATATATGATTTAGAGCGTAGAAAGATTTATCTTTTTACGAGGCAGGATTAATCACCTGTTGTTTTCTAAACACCTCCTTTTTTAATCAACCTCCTTTTCCCGTCTGATTCGTTGAATCGGGCGGGTCTTTTTTATACAGCCCCACTTATATATCGAATCATAATTATGGCGTGCCGCGAACTGACCAACAGATGGTCAGTCCACGACCAGGCTGCTCCGGGCTCCGCTACCGCTTCGGTAAAAAACGGCCCACCGTTTTCCACCGCCTCCGGCGCCCTCCATATCCTTCACGCAGTACAGTGATGTGATTTTCTCTTAGTGCTGGGCGAAAGGGGGGCTCAATTTGAAGCATTTCGAGCTAATCTGATTCCTTGACCACTTCCTGTTCCAAATTCATAAGCTCCTGCTCTATGATAGGGTGTAAGTGGAAATTCGTCTGAGGTTCCATAAGCCCCCCCCCGCGCGATTCGATATTGTTTATCTTTTACTTTTAAGTAATCTTCTAATGAAGGGCCTGCTGGATTTATTAATAAAATCGAAAAGTCATTCTGATATTCCAATGATAAATCCCAGCACCATTCACTTATATTGCCACTCATATCGTAAAGCCCCAACTCGTTAGGTTTCTTCATTCCAACAGGATGAGTATGATTATCTGAATTCCAACCATTCCACGAAACCTCATCAAGATCATTGCTGCCTGAGTATTCATAGCCCATAAAATTATTCCCTCCCCGGGCTGCGAATTCCCATTCAGCATCTGTTAAAAGTCGATATCCATCAGCATCTCTTATCCATTCAATATCATCACCATTGATGATATAACACTCTTCAAGTCCATACTTTCTACTGACCCAATTTGAATACTCAATAGTAAGTTTCCAACTTACTCCTATAGAAGAATCAGGAAAAGGACTTTTCTTACGCTTATCAGTATATTTACTCTTCCACTCAAAAACGGTTTTAGTCTCTTGTAAAAACAACTCCCATTGCTCTACTGTCGTTTCATATTTGGAAATATAATAGTCATCAAGTTTTACTCTTACCAAATGAGATGTTCTTCCTTCTTTTCCGAGAAGAAATTCTCCTCCTTCCACAAATACCATATTCTTATCAATATTAAATTCATCTGTATAACATCCTGAAACTATGATAAACATTATTAATGCGGTTAAAACTACTTTCTTCATTAAAAATTCACCCATTCTAATCCTCTATATCTATATGAATCAATTACACTCCATGACAACTGAAATCGATACGGATCTATCAAATCATAATTATTCCTGTACAGAGCATGATGTTCATTATCACCTGTTCCATAAATTGCATAATCTGCCATTGTATAATCAGAGTTAAGATAATCCTGCAAATTATTGTAATCAGTGCCTTGTGATAAATATTGCGAAGAGTTGAACTCTTGACCAAGTAGATTTAGATAATCATCATATAATTCGACTGTGCCATCATCTAATACATATCCTTCAATATTAGCATTTGTAATTGCGTCTCCAATCATATCAAGGCTAATCGTCGGGTCCTTTAGCTGATAGAAATTCACTGGTACTGTTCCATAGTAGAAAATCCGGCGCCAACCTGCCACCCATTCCGGAATGGATCTGCCAATCATTCCGGTCTGAACCTGCCACCTATTCCGTAATAAAGCTGCCACTTTTTAGCTGATTTCCGGAATCCATTTTAGACTTCATTTAACCTCATAAAACAGGCACACTGCTTCAGTAAATCATAATAATAGGAGTGATGTGTGCAACAGAAGAGGATAAAAATGAAGAAATTCAGAGAAATTATCAGGCTTGTAGAAACCTCTGAGCTGAGCCAACGACAAATTGCCGGAGCGCTAAAGGTCTCCAGACCAGTAGTCTCAGATACTATCCGGAAAATTAAATCATCAGGAATAAGATTTGATGAAATCATGGAACTTTCAGATACTGCTTTAGGTGAGCTGCTAACCGGAGAAAAAACCACAGGAAGTAAAACAGTTCAGTTACAGGAATTGTTCCCCTACATTGCAAAAGAGTTAAAGAAAAAAGGTGTTACACGGCAATTACTATGGGAAGAATACCTGGAGAAGTATCCTGAAGGATTACGCTACACCCAGTTTTGTTATCATTTCCAGCAATGGCAAAAAGAAGATCAGGTTTCTATGCATATCGAACATAAGGCGGGAGACAAGATGTTCGTTGATTATACAGGCCATAAAATGGATCTCACCGACCGCAAAACAGGAAAAACAACACCAGCAGAAGTCTTTGTGGCTATACTTCCCGCAAGTCAGCTGACATATACTGAAGCAACTATGGATCAGAAACAGGAATCATTTGTTCGGTCAAATGAACACGCAATAAGGTATTTTGGAGGGGTTCCTGCGGCAATTGTTCCTGACAATCTCAAGGCTGGGGTAATTAAGGCAAATATATACGAGCCAGACCTTAATCCGCTATTCGCAGACTTTGCAGAGTATTACCGAACAGCGATACTGCCCGCAAGGGCACGAAAACCGAAAGATAAAGCTCATGTAGAGAACGCGGTAAAAATAATCTATCAGCGAGTATTTGCACCACTACGCAACAGAACATTTTACACCCTCGAAGAACTTAATATAGCTATCAAGGAAAGGCTCGAAGAACATAATAATCGTAAACTGACTAAAATGACAGTTTCCAGACGTGAACTTTTTGAAGAAATAGAGACAAATGAACTAAAAGCCTTACCAATAGCTCCCTATCCGCTAAAAAACATTCAGGATAATACTCTGGTTGAATTTAATTATCATATTAAGCTGAAAGAAGATAACCACTACTATAGTGTTCCATACAGTTTGAAAGGAAAACGCGTCAAAATAATCTATGATGAGAGGAATGTAGCGATCTATCATGAGCATATTCGTATCTGGCAGCACCATAGAAGCCGAAAAAGCTATCAGTATACGACAGAAACAGCTCATATGCCGAAACACCATCGTTTTAAAGATGACTGGAGCCCTGAAAAACTTAAGTGGTGGGCCGGTAACATAGGCGTAGAAACAGGTTTGGCAGTATCCCACATACTCGAGGCAAAAGCACATCCGGAACAGGCGTATAAATCCTGTATAGGGATTTTGAATCAGGCAAAGAAGTACGGTCACACAACTCTCAATTTAGCCTGCCGCAGAGCATTAAACCTGGAACGAATCAATTACCCGACCATCGAACAGGAGGCGAAGAGAATCTATGAGCAATATGAACAGGAGGAGGACAAAAAACAGATGTCTTTGCTTCCTGAAATTCATGAAAATATTCGTGGAAAGAATTATTACAGTTAGGAGACGCAATGAACAACAATGAAGCAACAATTTCTAAAATGAGAGAACTGAAGTTGCAAGGAATGGCTACAGCATACTTGAACGTTCTTGAGACGGGCTTGAATGAAAAATACACGCTGGATGAATTATTAACTCATCTGATAGATGCTGAGTGGTATGACCGCCGGGAGAGGAAGAGGGAAAGGCTTCGAAAGGGTGCTGGGTTTCGGTATCATGCTACTTTTGATGAAATCGATTTTACTCTTAAAAGAAATCTGGATAAGAATCAGATGCTTCGTTTATCTGATGCTAAATGGATACGGCAGCACAAAGATATTCTTATTACAGGCTCGACGGGTATCGGCAAAAGCTTCATTGGAAGCGCGCTGGGCAGCATTGCCTGCGATAATGGATACAAAGTGTATTATCATTTGACAGGAAGAATGCTTGGCGCACTCAAAGAGGCAAAGAAAACAGGCATGTATTTGAAACAGCTTGCAAAGCTCTATAAAACAGACCTGCTGATTCTTGAAGATTTCGGCTTGAATACCTTTGATCACGAAAGCCGATTGATTCTATTAGATATCATGGAAGACCGGCATGGCCGGAAATCAACCATATTCCTGTCTCAACTACCGGTTGCCTCCTGGCATGGCATTATCGGCGATTCCACTATCGCAGATGCTGTCATGGATAGGATAGCGTATGGTTCATACCGAATTGAACTTAACGGAGAGTCTGTCAGGAAGAAAAAGTATCAGGATTCTTGACTTGAACCTGCCACTTACGGTAAAAATAATATCAGGTTAGATGAAGTCTTAAAGGTGGCAGGTTAAAACCGGAATGGGTGGCAGATTTAACCGAAATCTGCACCATAGCATAAAGCATCTTTTCCGAATCCAACCTTGTTCTCTATTTCAGTCTGTGAAAATAGATGCTCAGTGGCGGTACCGGCTTCGAATTCTGCTGAAAAATCCTTTGCTTCTGATATTTTCTCAGATAGATACTTCTGTCGTTCTGTTGATTTAGCTCCATATTGCTCAGCAACATTCATAACATGAAGTTTCTCAATCGTCGAATTCATATTACCTTCATTGCGCCATGAATCTACGAACATTCGATCATAATCCAGAGAAGCACCCATCCGTGCTGCCCACTCACCGGTCAGGTTTATCGATATCTGAGCACCCTTATCATCAATGAAGTGGCCGGCACTATATGCTTCAGCCAAGCCTAAGCCCACAAGCATTTCATTATTTAAGCGTGACCTTTCTTCCTTTGATAGATTTAAACCTAATACTTTTTGTAGATGTTCTGTTCTGCTTCCGCCTTTGAAGTGGCCAATCTCATGTTCTTCTCCATTTTCATCCGTATAGAATACTTCGCCACGTCCATCATCATGGAGTGTTAGTGAACCATCTGGATTCTCGATCAACTTCCAATAATCTGC
>DMKD01000280.1:0-751 GCA_003454605.1 Spirochaeta sp.
AGGTGGTTACTGAGAGGAAGTTTGGAAAAAAACTGCTATGCAGTTTCAGTTTCTAAACTTCAAAATGAAAAGCTCATACCGATTTCGCTCGTTAAAAGCGTCATCAGAAAATGATTTAATGTATATGAGAAATTATAGTCTCTTGAGCTATAATCTTCAGTCGTAGAGCCTACAACAGTTTCAAGCTCTTCTTTCAGACCATTCATTGATATATTTAATCCGTCAACAAGATTAGAACTATTTATAAACAACGACATATCAAAACGCTTGAACTCCCACTGGTATGAAACATTTGCAGTAAGCTCATATGACGGGACCCACTCAAAAGCTGAATTATATTCACCCTGAACGACAGCAGGACCTGTTCCATCATCCTCTACTACCTGGGGGGTAAATGGCATACCGCTGTAAATGAAGAGGTTGAATCCAGTTTTAAATCCCCCTGATTCAAATAAACCGCTGCTCTTAAGAGCATGCTGAACTACTGTATTTGGAATAAGCCATCCAAGCTCATCGGTGAAGTATCTAGTCCAAGCAAAGGCATAGCTTATATCCCAATTAAAAAACTCGCGATTCTTTGTGCCCCAGCCTATATCAATGCCAGTGGAGTATCCGTAATCAGGATCGAGTGAAACAAAAGTGTCATCCAGATCAGTATATGAAGTACTCATTGAAATTCCGGACAGATCGTAATACCAGGAAAAATAGGGAGAAATTTTAAGTGAAGAATTATTATCAAAAAGGAAAACTG
>DMKD01000280.1:774-2584 GCA_003454605.1 Spirochaeta sp.
CCTGCCCTGCCGCAGCAGCTGCCATTGGCGGCTGATATACCGATGTTTCAGATTCTAATTCATAATATAGTTCATCCAGTCTACGATCTATATACGTAAATTCATCAATCACTCCCGGAGACCATCCGGCGGGCAGAGCAAATGAAGAAAATTCCCGGGAATATATCAGCTCGCCCTCAACCGCCGGCTTCAGGATAGCGGTTTCCGGATATAGAAGAAGTCCAACTCCAGTATGATATTCTAAGTCATCGAGACGGCCAAATATCTTTGTATATCCATATGTTGAGAGCAGCAAATCATCAAAAAGAATATCATTGCTGTATCCGAGATGTTCAAGTTCGATCTCATTCTCAGTTACTAAATTATTATCATTATAGGTTCCGTCAAGATCTGAAATTCTTGCGTTTAATCCAGCTAATAAGGTTAAATCAGGCGTAATATTCCATTGGAACTCATCACCGGCCTGAAGTGAATTGACATTTGAGATCCAGGCCAGATTATAATCAGTAGTGAACCCGGTTTCGACACTCGGCAGATAAAAATCAAAATTGCCGGTATCTTTGTACAATGACCCAAACAGATAAAGAGTATTTCCATATTTTGTGCCGATAGAACTCAACCATTTTGAACCTAAGGCCAGATAATAGGGTCCGTAAACTGAATTCAAGGTTGCGTCTTCAAAGCTCAAGTCAAATGTCCATCTGTCATAATAGCCAAGAAAATCTACTGAAATATTATGGCCGGGAGGAGTAAATAGAAATCTCAGCAAGAAATCGCCGTATGATATCCCTGTGGGGATCTCTCCTTCAACAAGTTCTTCTTCACTCTCAATCTCAGCCAGACTTGAGATGATCGGCAGTACGGTATAATTGAGGATCGACTGGTTCAAAGACAAGAGCATATTGATGTTATCTGTAATCTGAAACGAAGTAATACCTGCCAGATCCATTATAGAAGGCGTCAGGGTGAGCGCCCAGCTATCGATATCCACTTTCGGATTCAGTGAAAACAGCCCGCCGATACCAGGTCCATATTCTACCGGATAGGCTCCGCGATAGATCCGGATAGAGTCGACAGCCTCTCTCGGTACGACAGCATCAGCCTCAGGAAAGCCGAATGTATGCTTGTTTGTCGGGAGCCGGATATAATCAAAGTAATAATTATTCCAATCGCTCTCACCACCGTATACAGAAACTTCATTCCGTCCACTTAAAGAAAATCGTCCCTCAGGAATTACTACTGGTCCTGTAAAACTGCCGGGACCTCCCCGTTCTCCAGAATCCATATTAAAATTAATAATATCAAGCTCTTTCAAAATCCCGCTCTCGAGAGCGATTGATTTAAAGGGATCTGAGCGCGGCGGTTGTCGTTCCAGCTCCTCTGAGCTCACACCTTCTTTAATAATATCCGAGGCTTCTTCAGAATCAGCTTTAACTACAATTACATCCATTTCAATTACTTCAGGAGCAAGGCTCAATGTAATCGGCTGGTTCTGTACACTTACAGAAAACTCCTTTTCTTCAAAACCTGGAGCGATAACAAGTAATGTGTATTCGAGATCAGCTATATCTCTAAATTGAAATACCCCGTTAGCATCAGTTACCTCGATTAAATCGAGCTCGAGTAAAACAACGGTAGAATCAGCTATAGGTAATTCTCCTTCAGCCGTTACGCGACCATTCAGATCCAGAGAATGGATTGATGCGGCAGACAATAAAAAAAGAAGTAAAACTGCATTTCCAAACTTCCAGATATACATAATGCTCCCTGTACAGAGCTTCTGCTGTACAAGTATAATATATCATACTTG
>DMKD01000280.1:2650-4028 GCA_003454605.1 Spirochaeta sp.
GATCACATTCTAAACCCGCCACCTGGTATTGTCTGATAGAGGGTTTAGAATTTTTCAGTTGTCATAAATCTCATCTTCCTTTAGGATACAACAATGAAACGAATAATCCCTTTCCTCATTATAAGCATATTTATTATCACCCCATTGTACTCCGACATTGTATCGACTCCTCTTGGAAACCAGCTGCGCTCAATCTTTCCGGAATTACGAAACGACTATATCGATTTAAACAGAAATGGCTCTCTGGACAGGCTCGACGATATGGATGAGCAGATATCAGATTTTCTTGTACAGGATGATCAGCTTCAGGTACAGGAAACCCTCGAGTTTATCAGGAATAACTACAGATACTTTCCGGTTAGAACACTTGAAGCGGTCAGGGACGCCTTAAACAGCCCGGAGGGAACAATCAATGAATTGATCGGACTGAATTACAGCACTGCAATCAGTCAGTTAATCGAGCAACGTATTGCGATGGGTGAATATGGTTTGTATCTGCCGCCTTCAGCCCGAAAAAAAGCAATGGATGAGATGTCAGGTTATTTGTCTTCTATGGATAATGCCTATAAAAGAGAAGGAAGCGGAGCCGAAACAGATTTCAGAGACTCAAAAAACTCTCTTTATGAAATGCTTGATAAGGGCTATCCCCTTCCGGAACCGATGACAAAAAAAGAAAAGGATATTCTTGAATCTACCTTAATAAATTCACTCTTACGCGAACAGGGTAGCCAGAAAACCGTAAATACCGCACTCTATTCTCTCGGGATTCTGCGTTCGAGCAGAGCTATCCCCTATATTCTGCCTCTTGTATCCAATGAAAAATACGCGATTGAAAGTATAAGAAGTCTCGGGGCTATCGGAAATCTCGAAGCTCTTGATCTCCTTCTGCTGAAGCTGGAGGAGGATCCAGCAGAAATTTTGAAAATAGAAATTATAAGAGCATTAGGCTTGATAGGTTCAAAAGAAGGACTCCAGCCTCTTTTCAGTATTCTTAAAGAAGAGGACCTTTCTCCTCTCGTATTAAAATCTGTCCTTGAATCGCTTGGCAAAATTGCCGCCGGCGGAACAAATGACAGAAGAATTGCAAATACCTTATCCGGATATTTAAACTCAGCTGATCCGGCTTTAAGAATAATCGCAATAAACGGATTATCGTCTTTCAGCGATCAGAATACAGTAGCGTCACTGGTAGGATTGTTAAAAAAAGAGCGGTCTGAAAATGTTCTTCTGACCCTGATTGAAAAAGCCGGAAGAATCAGTAACCCGTCAATAGTTCCTTCTATCATAGCCCTGCTTCAGAGCCCGCAGACATCAGTAGAACTTCAGATCAGCTGTCTGACCTCAATTGGAGCAAACCCTGAGGGCGCCAAAGGAATAA
>DMKD01000016.1 GCA_003454605.1 Spirochaeta sp.
TATATTTAAGCGAGAATTTATGAAAAAACTCTTTATAATCTGTTTGATAATGATGATCAGTACCTTTTCCCTCTCCGCTAATGCCGACAAGCCGATCCTGACTGTACTCGATTTTGATACGAGTGAAGTAGCTGAAGCTGAAATGAAATCCATCATTAACATACTCTCTTCAGGACTGTTCAAGAGTGGGCTGTTTACTATTATTGATGTTGCCCAGCGAGAAACTGTACTAAAAGAGCTTAAATTCTCAATGTCAGGCTGTACGGATGAAAGTTGTATGCTTGAAGTTGGAAAGATGCTTTCAGCCGAATTGATAGTAGGTGGAAGCATGAGCAGGCTCGGTTCCAAAATTGTTCTCTCAGCCAAGATGATTGAAACTGAAACTTCAAAAACCGTTAGCACAGCCGATGGTGTATATAATGACATGGATGACCTTCTGGCAAATATCTACATCTTTCGGGATCAGATTGCAGCTCCATACGCCGGAGAGGAAGTAATTGCCGGAACACTGGAAACTGAGAAGGCAGCAGAAGATGCAGCAGCTGAGAATGTGCCTCCTGATATTAACATTCCAGCAATTGCAACTGCAGCCGGCGGTGTTGTTTGTTTAGGGACTGGTGTTTATTTTCTTGCTGTGTCGTTGCCTCTGCTCCTGGACTACAACTCGGCGCAGCAGGCTTATGATGAAGCTGCAGAAGGTGCTGATTTCGACACACTTTATAATGCTGCTGAAGCTGCACGTTCTGCGGCAATATATGGTAATGCAAATACGAACTTCATTATCGGTGCATCGCTTGCCGGAGCCGGAACTGTTCTGGGTATCACCTCAACAATACTGTTTCTAAACGACGATACAGGTCCTGCTGTTGAGACAGCATTTATACCGGTGCCCGGAGCTACAACGCTGTCGTTCAAGCTGAGCTATTGAGGAGAAGATTTATGAAAAAAACTATTTTTATTGTTTTTATAATTTATGTTGCTGCGGTATCATTAGCCTGTTTCCTGGCACCGGAGCAAAATTTACCGCGGGATAATCCTGTGGATCCGTATAATCTTGATACAAGCAAAGAGATGATTTCCTTTAGCTTTACCGCTGCTAACAATGTGGCGCTTGGAAGCGATATAAATGGTGTTATTGAAGGTACGGATATTACTGCAATTGTGCCTTATGGTACCTACGTTACTGCGCTTGTGGCTAACTTCACTATTGCGGGAATTAAGATTATTGTAAATGGTTCAGAACAGATTAGCGGGACAACTCCCAACGATTTCACCAACCCTTTGTGGTATGTAATATCGGCAGAGGACGGAGGAACTCTAGAATATATTGTTACTGTAATTGTTGAACCAGCTGCTGGTGAAGGGAAATCTCATAAAGCTAATACAGTAAATTTCAATATGAATTTTGTGCCCGGTAAGCACACATTTATTATGGGCAATGATGTGGAGGCAACCACCCAGGAAGTTACTCTGACGGAGAGTTTTTGGATGGGAGAGACGGAGGTGACCCAGGGTCTTTGGGAAGATGTATGGGGAACAACCTGGCCCGGGACGGATCCCGACGGTTCCGGATACGGTTCTGGAGCAGACTATCCGGCCTACTATGTAACCTGGTTTGACGCGGCAGCCTTCTGCAACGAGCTGACTTTTGCCGACAGCAATATAGATAATGGTCAAATTGTTTATTATTCTGATATAGGGTTCGAAACAGCCTACACCAAAACAGCTGCGGCATCTGAAATGACTGTTTATGTAGACTGGAGCAAAGTTGGATACCGGTTACCAACTGAGGCTGAATGGGAATATGCATCACGCTGGCTGGACGGAACAAGCTGGAATCCCGGCAGTCATGCAAGCGGTGATACAACAAGTTACTGCTATCCGGATGATGGAGGGATATCAACCGTATTCGAAGATTACGCCTGGTATGATGGTAATAACAGTGGTTCCCCCGGAGATTCTACTTATGGCAACAAGGAGGTTGCGAGTAAAGCCGCCAATGCTCTTGGGATTTTTGACATGAGCGGGAATCTAAATGAGTGGTGTTACGATTGGTTCAATGATTACAGCGCTGGTACTGTAACTGACCCTATAGGCGCGACAAGCGGCAGTGCCCGTGTGAGACGGGGCGGTAATTGGTTTATTTCTAAGGAATTTATGCGATGTGCCTCTCGCGGTTCCACAATACCGTCTACAAGTGTAAGCAACCTTGGTTTCCGCCTTTGCAGGGCTGCCGATTGATGAATCAGTTCGCGTAAACTTTCGGGGTTTAACTTTTTTATCACGAGATCAATGCATATCATTTATATTGTTTATGCATATAAAATGATGTATACTTTAAGTGGAGTTGAATATGAGAACCACCCTTGATTTACCTGAAGATCTTTTATTGAGAGCTATGAAAGTCAGTAATGCCCGAACCAAGACGGAAGTGATTAAAACTGCGCTTGAAAATCTCATCAGACAGGAAAAGGTTAGTAATCTGGTGAAATTTCATGGAACAGTCGATTTGAAGATTGATTTGGATAATCTACGCGAGCGATGACTAAAGTTCTTGTAGATTCGTCCATCTGGATTTCCTGGTTTAAGGACAGATCTGCACATCCCAGGTTGGCACAATTGATTGTTGAAAATCAAATATGCACTAATGAGCTGATTCTTGCGGAACTTATACCGTATTTGAAATTTAAAAAGCAAGATGAGATCATCGAAGGATTATTGAACGTTGAAATTGTTCCGCTAGATATAAACTGGGAAACAATAATTACTTTTCAGCTGCTTAATCTTAGAAATGGGATAAACAAGGTTGGGATTCCTGATTTGATCATTCTACAGAATGCTGTTGATAAGAACCTGCCTTTATTAACTGACGACATGCATTTCAAACTCATGCAGAGGCACACTAACGTAGTTCTGTATTAATTTCTTCCCCGCGCCAGGGATAGAAAGGGCGCCGGAGGCGGACGCTGCCGGTAGGCTGCGGCCGGAGCGAAGCGCAGCCCTGGATAGCCCGGCCGAAGCCCGGTGACGGGCTGATGGGGCGCTGATAGTTTTAAATGTAATTACATCTTGACAAATGGACATTTCGTGATACAATAAGTATCGGTGGAAAACAATAACAAATAATATTATATGGAAGGAGGAATAGAAAAACAACATCCTTGTCGTTTTTCTATTTTGAAGTATAAAAGCGTTGCTTTTAATACTTCACCCTCCGGAACCCGCATCCATGCGGGCAATGTTACAGGAGGAAAATATGTTTAATGGTGGTTATCTCGGGAAAATCCTGAGAGTAAATCTGGGTACAAAGGAAATCAGTACCGAAACAATAGAAGAAAAGATTTATCACAAGCTGCTCGGCGGACGCGGTTTAGCTGCTAAGTACTATTATGAAGAAGTCGGGGCAGATGTTAAGCCTTTCGATGAAGCAAATAAGATCTTTATGTTTGCAGGACCTCTTACGGGGCTCACCCTGCCCGCACCCACAAAGTACCAGCTTTGTACAAAGGCCCCCGAAACAGGGCATTATCTATGCTCAAACTCATCCGGAAAAATGGGGATCATGCTCAAGAAGATGGGATATGACGGGCTTATTCTTGAGGGGAAATGCAACGACTGGACCTACCTTCATATAAAAGACGGCAAGATTGAGTTTAAGGATGCTTCAGCACATGTTGGTAAGATGACCAATGTTGCGATGGATGATCTGAAAGAAGAGGTCGGCAATAAAAAGGCTTCTGTTCTTACTATCGGTCCTGCTGCTGAGAATCTTGTTAAAATTTCCTATGTCTGTGTTGATACCCGTGCATTCGGACGCGGCGGTGCCGGTGCGGTATTTGCCTCAAAGAAGATTAAGGCTATTGTTACCGAAGGAACCGGTGCTATCCCGGCTTCTGAGCCCGACAAGCTTCTTGAAATAAGAAAAAAGGCCTTCCCGATTCTGCGTGAGACCAGACCAAACCATACAAAATACGGCACGAGCCAGTATATCAGCGTAATCAATGAGCTTGGATGTATGCCCACGCGCAACTTTCAGACTACATATTTTGAGGGCGGCGATAAGGTAGACCACCTCACACTCCATAATAAGTACCTCAAGGGGAATGTGGCCTGTACTCAGTGCCCTGTTGCCTGCGGTACTATGGCAAAGGTTTATGAGGGTAAATACAAGGGCGCTGAAGCCCGAACCGAGTATGAATCTATCGGACTTCTCGGTCCTAACTGCGGTGTAGATGATTTTGGAGCTATAGTTGCTGCAAACCAGCTTTGTGATGAGATTGGGCTTGATACAATGAGCAGTGCAAACATAATTGCCTTCGGTATGGAGCTTTTTGAAAAGGGACTCATTACCAAGGAGGATACCTGCGGAATTGAGCTCAAGTTTGGAAATGGTGATGCTTTAATTGAGGGTCTTAAAAAGATTGCCAGCCGTGAAGGTATTTTTGACCTCCTGGCGGATGGTTCCCTCGGTGTGCTTGAAAAACATCCTGAATGGAAACCCTACCTTGTTCACGTTAAGGGAATGAGTCCCGCGGCATATGATTCACGCGGTTTCTACGGCAATGGTCTTACCTACGGCACCTCAAGCCGTGGCGCATGTCATAATGTCGGCGGGTGGACAATTCGTGCCGAGCTTCAGAGTGGTCAGTTCGACAGATTCGCTCTTGAAGGAAAGGGTGAGTTGGTCAAAGAGATTCAGGATAACAGAGCCTATGTCGACAGTCTTGGAATTTGTACTGTAGTGCGCGGATCAATGGAATTCTCTGCAAGTCCCAAGGGCGATACGATGAAGGCTGCTACCGGATATGATTTTATGCCTGAGCTTCTCGAAATCGGCTCAAGAATCTACACTCTTGAGAGACTTATTCTCAACCGTGAAGGTCTAAAGCGGGCAGGCGATATGCTTCCGGATCGATTCCTGAAAGAAGCTGTTCCCTCAGGGCCAATCAAGGGCCAGATCCTAACTGAAGAAATGTATAACCAGATGCTTGACGACTACTATGATGCTCGCGGATGGGGCAGAGATGGAGTTGTAAAACAGGAAACGGTTGATGACTTCGGCCTTGCAGAGGTCGTTAATCTATAACTATGGAAAACGTCACTGTTACGCTGAAGTATCTTGTTAACATCAGTGATAAAACCGGCAAGGGACGAGAGGATGTCTCTTTTAGACAGGGTACAGATCTCAATACTCTGGCTATCTGGCTGAAAGATGCCTACGCGATAGAGGTTCCCGCCAGGGGGGTGATGACTCTGCTTAACGGCCACGGCTGGAATCAGCATCCGGATAAAATGGAAACTAAACTTAAAAACGGTGATGTGATCATCATAATGCCCCCCATATCGGGGGGGTGATTGACTCTGAGCCTCCCTGCTCAGAGTCAAATTGAAGTTTGAAAGCGTGCTTCCAAACTTCAAAATACAATCCCGCCTTCCATGGCGGGGATTATTACAGCCTGTCTTTTTGACAAGCATAGGAGAGAAGTAAATGAGTATGGAAAATCTGCAGTCGGTAATAACCGATTTCGACTTAAAAAGCGGCCTTTCAAAGACCAAAGAATCGCTTCAGAGAAAACTTTCAAAGATGAAAGGCATGTACAATGACGAAGAGGCATATGACGCGGCGCTTGCCGCCGAGGACACCCTCGTTTATGAGTTTTATGACATGGGTGTACCCGACAGTGAAAAGGAAGTTGCATACGGCACGTCTATAACCTATCCCGGCAAAGTTGGAGATGAATATTACATGACCAAGGGGCACTTTCATACAGTCCTTGATACTGCTGAGGCTTACTACTGCCTGCGCGGTCACGGCTACATGCTGATGGAAAATCCCGAGGGTGACTGGGAAGCTGCTGAACTTACCGCCGGAAAAGCGGTTTATGTTCCTGGACGATATGCACACAGAAGTATTAATATCTCAGACAGTGAGCCTCTTGTGACATTCTATGCCTTCCCCGGTCATGCCGGTCATGATTACGGAACGATCGAAACCAAGGGTTTCAGGAAATTGATAGTCGAGAAAGACGGAAAACCCGCAATTATCGATAACCCCAAATGGAAATAAGGTCTTAAATAGATGGAAAAAATATTAGTTACGCCGAGATCGCTCTCAAAGGGCGGTCATCCGGCGCTCGAGGATCTGCGTGCTGCAGGTTATGAGGTAGTGTTTGCAACCCCGGGCCAACAGCCGAATGATGCAGAGCTTATGGAAATTCTTCCTGAATGCTGTGCATATCTTGCGGGTGTTGAGCCTGTGAGCGGTGATGTACTTAGAAAATGTTCGAAGCTCAAGGTCATAAGCCGAAACGGTGTAGGTATCGATAATGTAGATCTTGCCGCCGCTGAAGAAATGGGTATGAGTGTTGAAAAAGCGCTTGGTACAAATTCCCGCGGTGTTGCAGAACTCGCAATCACCCTGATGCTCTCAAGTATTCGTTCTGTTCCGTTCAGCGATAGGCATATAAAGAGCGAAGGCTGGGAGCGGCGCAAGGGTTTTGAAGTAGAAGGAAAAACTCTCGGTATAATCGGCTGCGGGCAGATCGGGAAATATACCGCGAAGATGGCGCTGGGTCTTGATATGAAAGTAATGGCCTATGATCTTTATCCCGACAGCAGTTTCAATCCGTCGGATGATTTTAGTTATGCATCGGTTGAGGATATCTTCGCCCAGGCTGACATAATCTCGCTGCACTGTCCCCCGGGAGAGAAGCCGCTGATTGATGCCTCAGTTATTGCCTCGATGAAAGCCGGTGTGTTTCTTGTAAACACCGCACGAGCAGGGCTTATCGATGAAGCTGCGGTGGTTGCCGCCCTTGAATCCGGTAAACTGGCAGGATATGCCACCGATGTTTTTTCCAAAGAACCGCCTGAGCCTTCTGCACTCATAGCTCATGACAAGGTAATTACTACTCCGCATATAGGAGGATTTACCACTGAGAGTGTCGACCGGGCAACCCAGACTGCTGTAGATAACATTCTGAAGGTCCTTAATGGCTGATAAATCCGGGAACACCGGAGTACGCCTCACCTGGTTAGGTCAGGCGGGCTTTCTTATTGAGGGGGGAGGGTTCAGGCTTGTAATTGACCCTTATCTGTCCGATTCACTCTATGAGAAGTATAAGGATAAGAAGTTTCCTCACAGCAGAATGGTTGAAGCTCCCTTCAGTCCTGAAGAGCTGACAGCATTGAATTATGTGCTTTGCACCCATGGTCATACGGATCATATGGATCCGGGGACACTTCCCGGGCTTGCCGCAGCGAATCCCGGATGCGGATTCATCTGTCCTCAGGCTGAACGTGAAAAGGCTATTGAACGCGGGGTCCCCGTGCAGATGCTTGCCGGAATGAATACAGGGGGCAGGTTTTTCGACTGTAATGATGGATGTCGGGATGACGGTATAGGTATAACAGCCCTCGCATCAGCGCATGAAGAGCTTGCTGTTGACGAACAAGGGCAAAGCCTGTACCTCGGTTACGTAATTGAAATCGGCGGCCTTACGCTCTACCATTCCGGCGACTGTGTACCCTATGACGGGCTGGCTGAACAGCTTGAGAGCCTCGAGGTTGATATTGCCCTGCTGCCGGTTAACGGCCGTGATGAAGCGCGCCGTTCGAATGGAGTCCCCGGCAACTTCACCCTCCGTGAGGCTGTAGAGCTTTGCGATGCTGCGGGTATCAGGATCTTGATTCCGCATCACTTTGGGATGTTCGCATTCAATACCGAGGATCCTGAGAAAATTGAAATGGTATTGTCGGAATCCAATCTTGGATATAAGATTCCGGTAATTGGAAATACGATGGAGTTATAGGAGAATGATTGATAAAATCACATCCATGTAATTTTATCAATACGAAGTTTGCTGCGGCAAACTTCAGCACAGTACACCACCATCCATGGTGGGCATAATTGGAGAATTAAATGAATGATATTTTTGAAACGATCGGCAGGATTAAGCTTGTACCGGTTGTAAGGATTGAAAACGCAAAGGACGCACCGGCGCTCGGAAATGCACTTACCGAGGGCGGTCTTCCTATTGCCGAGATTACTTTCAGAACCGCAGCTGCTGAAGAGGCCATTAAGTTGATGGTTAAGGAAAATAAAGATATGCTGATCGGGGCAGGCACAGTTCTAACAGTCGAGAATGCCCGGAAAGCAATTGATGCAGGTGTAGCATTTGTTGTTTCACCTGGTTTCAATCCCGAGGTTGTGGATTTCTGTATCTCGCAGGGAATGCCTGTGACTCCCGGTGTTACAAATCCGACTCAGGTCGAAATGGGACTCTCGCGAGGGTTAAAGGTTCTCAAGTTCTTTCCCGCTGAAGCTGCGGGCGGATTGAAGATGATCAAATCGATGGGTGCTGTTTATGATGTTAAATACATGCCCACCGGCGGTATTAATACATCAAATTTGAAAGAATACCTTGCATATGATAAAATCCTTGCTTGTGGTGGAAGCTGGATGGTTAAGGCAGATTTGATTGCGTCTGGAAACTTTGCTGAGATTACCAGGCTTACAAAAGAAGCAATGGAATTAACTAAATAATTATGCATTAAGAGGAAGGTTTGGTTGTGCTGAAAGAGCTTGCAGATAAATCAATAGATAAGAGTATCCCTATTCCGCTTTATTTTCAGCTGAAGGAAATTATGCTGGGTTACCTTGAGACCCTCGATGATGGTGATGTTATCCCTACCGAGGTGGAACTCTGTGAGCATTTCGACATAAGCCGGCCGACCGTCCGTCAGGCGATAAGCGAGCTTGTTACCGAGGGGCAGATAGTGCGCCGAAAGGGTAAGGGATCGTTTGTTTCCCGGCAGAAGATTAAGCAGGATTTCCTTCTCGTACTTGAAAGTTTCAATGAGGAAATGCAGGAGAAGGGGCTGAATCCCGAAACAAAGCTGGTCAGCATGAAGATGCGTGGTGCCAGTGCCCGTGCGGCTGAGGTCTTTGGAATAGAAGCCGGCG
>DMKD01000250.1 GCA_003454605.1 Spirochaeta sp.
GATGAACCTTGTCACAAACAGACCCATGAGCGGGCCCTCGGTATTCCTATCTCAGAGAACCAGAGGCGGAGTCATCCTGTCATGGCTCACTGCTTACGGGCAGGAGATCACAGGCTCCAAACCCGAGATGGAACAGCGCGTAGAACTCAAAGCTTACACCCTGGCTGGATTCATCCCCTGGTATGACGAGTTTGAGGAAGACATCTTCGCTGACCTGGGGCGTATGTTTGTAGAAGAGTTCATCGAGGCATACGGACGCGAGTTCGATACCCAGTGCCTAACAGCGAACGCAGCCCCCTACACCGGCGCGCTGAATGCCACGGGCGTTGAGAGCCACATGATAAAGAGTAGCTCGATGTACGGGATATCGTTCCTTGATTTCCGCGAAGCTGCTCTCAAGGTTCCAGCTACCGAGAGACGCGACTGCGCATGGTTCATCAATGAGACAGTCTTAAGCCGCGTTACAAGCGAGCGCGACACCGAAGGCCGCCCGATATGGCGGGGCCCTAACGACGACAAACCCGGACGTATTGACGGCTACCCCTATCATGAATGCGACATACTGCCGCAGACCGGGGACAGCATCAAGAACGCACCCTTCGCAATCTTCATGAACCCCAAACGAATCAAGCACGGTAACCGCAAGGGAATGGAGCTCAAACGATTCGACGGCACAACCGAAAGCCTCAAATACGGTGAGATATTCCTCCGCTTCCGGAAGCGTGACGGATTCTTAGTCACAAGACCCAAGAAGAACATGGTTGTTCTTAAATGCAAAGGAGGTAACTAATGAGTTACAGATTTTACGCTGAATACTTGGCTCCCATAGGCTCAAAGGTTGGATCAGCCGGAACAGACACAGTAATTCCCGTGCCTGGCTGTGAAGGTCTCAGGCTCACAATACCACAGCTGCAGATATCTTGCGGTACAACACCCCAGACATTGACGATCCTGCAGGTGGAGGAGATGGACCAGATTGCCGAGTTCAACGTTACAGGCAAGACCCTAACGCTTGAAACAATTGAAGACGACCTGGCAGATAAGCATATTGCTATTGAAAAGGAAGACGGTACCTTCTTCTTCACAACCGTTGCATCATCAGCAGCAAAAGTACACACCCTGACAGATGCACCGCCGGCAGACACTAAACTGACAGGAACAGCCTTCATCTTCTGTGATACCGACAGCGAACTTGCTCAAACAGCGGCATTAGCTGCCAATACCGAAAACGAGATTGAAGCCCCCGCCCCCGGCCGCTTCATAGCACGCGACTTCTGCTTCCCGCTTATCATCCACATCACCAATACGACAAACCCAACAACGGTAAGAGGCGGCACCGCGGTTTATATCAGTAGATAAAACAATGACCGGGGGAGCTTCCCCCGGATTTAAACAATAGGACTATAAAGTGGTTTTTAATTATTCAAAGGATTCTGAGTATCATACCCAGATTAATAACAAGATAATTCCTGCAAGCACATGCAATACGACCAGCATGATTATGGCGTTGAAACAGGCAGGGCATAAACCTATCTTTGCCCCGAAGGGAGTACAGCCGGAAGATTACTTCACAAATTTCTTACTTCTACACCCTGAGAGTCAGACAAGAATGAAATACAGATACAACGAGTATGTTAAAGATAAAATTCCTGCATACGAGGTTCACGAAATGCTTGAATGGGGAATCAATTATCTGATGACAGAGGCAATCGATACATTCTCGGTCATGGTTGAAATGGAAACCATGCTCGAACAACTCTCGGGTGGCTGTGGGATAGTGCTTTCAGGACTGTTTCCGGTTAGAAAAGAACTCTGGGGGCATATAGTATCACTTGCCGGTTTCATTACAATAGATGGTTCTAAAGCTCCCTCATTTGAGAATATTTCGCACTTCATAGTAGATGACCCCAGAGGCGACTTCCGGACTAGTTACGTGGATGTACGAGGGAATAATATTATAATTACAAAAGAAGAGTTTTTAGAGATTTTCAAATATACCGAAGTTGATACTCATAAGTGGGCACATATAATTTCCCCAAACGTAGGCAATCTAACAACGGATATTTAGAGGCAGAGGATTTTATGGAAGCCATTGAATTACAGAATAAGGTTTTACGGTATACGGTAATAGGGCTAATTCTTCTTGTAATCTTACTTGGGGCTGTAATGAGCATATATATTTCCGATACCGCCAGCCTAAGACGAGATATGCTTGAATACGCCCAGGAGTCAATAAAGCTGCAATATGAACAGTTAAAGGACCAGAAGGATAAAAGTTTCGATGAAGGCTATGGAGAGATTGAGCAGCTTGAAAAGCTCATTGATGATTACAGAAATAACTCAATGGATATGGATGAACTGCTGCAGGGGATGGAAAGCGAGATTAACAGCATAAGGGGGCGGACATGAAGCTGAAAATACTCTTCATGATCACGCTACTACTTTTTTGCAGCATTAGCATCTACGCCCAGGAGAATGGAATACATTCTCTGAAGATTCAGGAAATCATTGAACTCTATAGAGAACCGATAGAAGAACTGCGAAAACTGGAACCAGCTGAAAAGGTAGAGAGCTTATCCGATAACCGGTTAAGGATTAATTACCTGGGCCGCCACATTTCAGCTCTTAAACATAAAACAGAAGCAGATGTATCTGCTCACCTGAAATTAATTTATAAGGATTCAATTATCACCCTCTATGAAGAACTTGATAAACTGCAAACGACAATCATCACGGATAACATCAAATCAATAGATGAGCTCTCAATCTACCTTGCTCGGTTCAAAAATAAAAAGAAAAGCCAGGATGAGCTTATAGATGACATGGGCTTGAGAGTAGAGAATCTAAGGGCTGTATTGAACGACTTGAGTTCTACCTTCGATTCGTATGACCAGATAATTGAGAAGCAGAACAAGCTGATTGATTCAGCCCTGGATTTGAATATTGAAGCCTACAAGAACACCATCTTTTTATTGCCTGGTCTTGGAGTTGCAGAAAACCTGACCCCTTATATTAGCCTGGGGTTAGGATTTATGACAAATGCGAGGAGATTTTCTTACGGCGGGATGATTGAAGCAGGATTTTCACCCACACAGG
>DMKD01000088.1 GCA_003454605.1 Spirochaeta sp.
TGAGCTTGCATTCGAAACAATGACAGCCTCAGGTATAAAAGCAGAATCAGCATACTACGAATCACTGCATGAAACTCCCCTGATTGCCAACCTTATCAGCCGAAAAAAGCTCTATGAAATGAATAAGGTAATATCAGATACTGCTGAATACGGATGTTACCTCTTTGCCAATGTATGTGCACCACTATTAGGCGATTTCATGAAAGACATCAAGACTGATGTTATCGGCAAGACCTACCTCGAAGGCGACAACAGCGTTGATAATGTTGAACTCATTAAGGTTAATGATGAGATTAGAAACCATCCGGTTGAAAAGATTGGCCGCACCCTTCGCGGTTACATGACTGCGATGAAGACTATTATCTAAACAACAGCTTTTATCTGTCGGTAGACAGTATTCAATCCCCGAACGCAAGAGACCTCGGTCTCCCGCTTCGGGGATTTTTTATCCCTTGAAAAAGTTTCCACGCGAAATTTCCACGCGGTTTCGTCCATTTTTTTTTGCTGAATACAAAGCGTTATCAGCCTTCTTTAAAACTTCCTGACTTTCAGCTCTGGCATGTCCCGGTTCGGCGAGCCCCACACTGACTGTAAGCCTCAGAACATTGTCACCCTCATCATGCCCATAGCTATCGTTAAATTTCTTGAAATGATCAATATCAATCATTGCCAGTACATAGCGGCTGCTCAATCTGCGCATCTTTTCATCGAGTGCTCTGCGATTGTAAAGCCCCGTCAATTCATCAATGTAGGAGTTTTCCCAGTAAACCCGATAAAGAGAATGCAGCATAATAATTCCGGCAAAAAGATAACAAGTTTCAACGAGAATACCGTCAAGAGAAAGCAGTTGAGGAAACATGAAAAGCAGTAATGCTGAGCTGATCGCAGCAGAAAAAGCTCCGACACGCCTGTCTTTATACAAGAGCGGTGCAATCAAAGGGAGAAAAGCTGCTGCAAAACCGGACCAGGGGACTTCGGTATTACCGGCAGCAATATTTAAGAGCAAGACTGTCTCGATTTTATCAGGAACGAAAAAAAATAATAGCGGCAGCAAAATCACACCAACCTTTAATGGAATTATAGAGAGGTGCCCTATTCTCTTCGGTAACAAGAATATAACACTCAGGCTTGCTGCCGATGCAAACGGCAATATTCTGAAAAAATCATTCAGCAATTCAATCGATATACCGGTTCCGGATAAAATCTGACTAAGCGGAGTCGTCAGGGACATAAGCAGAAAGGATATTGTAATTATCGCGACTTCTGTCTGCGAAATCCTGAACGCAAGAAAGGCTGCAATAACGAATAGGACAGGTACAGCAAAAAGGACCTTATTATAGGTAGAAGAAAAAGAATTATCCTCAGGCATAGAAGATATAAACAGTGAGGCCGCTAAAATCAGCATTATTGCCAATGCATAGAATGAAATATGTCGAAGATTGAATTTATTCAAGAAAGGCTCCCGCAGTTGATCCAGGGTGATGGATTATCGATTTATTCTCTATTATTTAATCCTGTTTCTACCGGCTCGCTTCGCATGGTACAGGGCATCATCTGCATTCCTGATTACATCTGAAAGGCTGCTGCCCTCTTCATAGGTTCCGACACCGGCACTTACAGTGAATTTTATATTCTTGCCGTTAAAATCTATACTTAACTCTGATATCTTTTGATTAAAGCGAAGAGCTACACTCTTGGCGGTTTCATAATCAGTCTCGCTGAGCACCGCAATAAACTCTTCGCCTCCATAGCGGCCCCATATATCCGAGGTGCGCAATAATGAACCAATAAAAGCAGCAAAAGTTTTCAAAACTTCATCACCTGCCTGATGACCATAATTATCATTTACAGCCTTAAAGTAATCAAGATCAAAAATTATAAGGGAAAACGGCCGGCTGTATCTCATCGAGCGATCGAATTCGGCCTGAGCTCTGTGAAGCATCGTCCTGCGATTAAGTATGCCTGTAAGAGAATCTATCTCGGCAAATTTTTTCAGTTGTTTATTCTTTTCAATTATCTCAAGCTGTTTCTCGATAAGACTTTTAAACCTCTCTACGAGATCTTCAAAACGCCCGCTGTAATTATTCTCTTTATCATCAAGAACACAAATTGTTCCGAATATTCTCCCGTCAGGCCAGTGCACTGGAAAGCCCAGATAGGAGATCATATTTGATGCTATCTCATGGCTATCCTTCCAGTCGTCGTCTTTTAATGCATTCGGGATCTTCAGCATATTATTTGTTTTTATTACCGATTCACAGTAAAGGCCGGAACCGTCCATTGCCTCGCTGTCACCGACCTCAAAAGGGTTATGCTCAGTCTGACTGGATACAAAAACTTCTAAAAATCCATCGTGCAGCCTCATTATTAAACCTGCGGGAACATCAATTATCTGAGCCATTAAATCAATTGTACCCTGCCAATCATCGGCAAGTTTATCAAGTTCTTCCATTATTAATCCGCCTCATTAAGTTTATTCATAGAATGAGAAAAAGTAAATAAAATTTTAAAATACTAAGCTATGGCAGATAGTGGCCCTTTCACATAGCCGTCTTAAGTATCTGTCCTGACTATTTCCCGCTCAGAAATAATCTTATCCCGATATATCAGGTCTTCCCGCTCCTTAAAACCTAAAACATTCCAAAAACTATTTCCAACACTATTATTCTTGAAAACAACAAATCCTACTTTATGAATACCTTCCTTACGAAGTCCATCTATAGCGGATTCAACTGTATTCAGCCCCATGCCTGGCTTCTTAACCATAGATCATAAACTTCCTGATAATCTTCGATTTTCATTTACTCCTCATAGTGAAGATGTGATTTTCACAATTCTTCTAAGCAACTCAAGCTGATCTTATAATTTCTCCAACATTTTCCCTAAAATATTATAGGGAATAGTATGAATTATTGTCATTAGAAAACGCGGGATCCGATTTTTTTCTTGCACAACCAAACAATCAATAGTATCATGTTGATAAGTTGGAATAAGTCCACAAATCGGCCGTCCCGAAGGCATTCATGTCTAAACCGGGGGTTTATGGAGGTGAGAACTCACATTAATAACTCATTAGTATGTATCAATGCTTAGCTGTTGATTCATTGCGGAGTTGTTTTGGCAGTTTCACCCTAAACACAACAAAGCTTATATTGTCAAAATCACTTCGAAAAAACTCATTAATACCCTATGTAATAGCGGTAAATACCAACTTAATTCAGGAAGGATACAATGAAACGAGTAATGATAATGGGAACCGGCGCTCAGGGAAGCGCCGTGGCAAAACTCCTCGATAAAGAACCTAATGTAGCTGAAATAATATGCGCTGATTATGATCTAAAAGCAGCTGAGGATCTTGGAAAAAGTCTTTCAAAGGCAAAGGCCGTTCAGGTAAATGCAAAAGATGTCAATGACATCATAAAGGCAGGTGAAGGCGTTGACATAATAGTAAACGGCCTGCCCATCAGTTTTAATATGACTGTAATGGATGCAGCGATTAAACTGAAGGCTCACTACCAGGATCTCTGTATGACCGAGATAGAGGGTAAAGACTCAGTTGAATCAACCAAGTTCATGTTCTCAGAGATGAATAAACGCTTCAGTGACGCTGGAGTTCTTGCGCTTACAAATACCGGTTCAGCTCCCGGGCTTATAAATGTTCTGGTACGTGAGTTAACAGAAAAGTTTGATACAGTCGACGACATTGAGATGAATGTCTACGAAGGCGTATGGTCAAACAAATTTGTACCATTCTGGTGGTCACCCGATGTAGCCTTCGCCGACATGTCAGAAATCCCTACCCGATTCGAAAATGGAAAACATGTTAAGACTACGCAGTTTGCCAATCCGGTAATGATGAACTTTCCGGGGGTTGACGGTAAGATCCGTATGGTTGATCACAACCATGAAGAGCCTGTAACAATGGGATTAAACGCAGATAAATATCTCAAGAATGCAAAAAACATTTTATTCCGCTATGGAGGACCTCACATCGAACTTTCCGAAGCCCTGTGGAATATGGGATTTCTTTCCCACGAAAAACGGATAAGCGCTGACGGAGCCGAATATGTGCCCTTTGATCTGGTTATCGAACATGCACCGCCGGCACCTAAATACAAGGACGAAATTAAAGAGATTATCGAGGATGGATTGGTTACTGAAGAGGGAGCATTTCAGGTGCTTGTTACCGGCACAAAAGACGGTAAACCCTTAAAGATTACATCCTATGTAAATACCCCAGGCCTTATTGAAGCCTTTGAGAAATCAGGCATCAGTCATGAAGCATATCTTACAGGACAGTCGGCGTTTATCTTTACAAAGATGATGGTCGATGATGCGGTCTCACAAACAGGCTTGATATCACCCGAGGTACTCGATGCAGGTGCAAGAAAGTTCTTTTTTGACGAAGCCGCAAAACTTGAAATCACTTTTGATGAGATAATTGAGAATACAATAAATTAAATAAAAAAGAGGATGTCCTGATAATTGAAGCAGGGCATCCTCAAACTTTTCTACCGGCTCTTCGGGTCCAGCAGTTTTACATAATCCTCACGAGGAGATGAGAACACTTCAAGTACAACAGAATCTTCAAGTATCTCTGCCATATGCTCAACACCCTTTTCTATACACCAGCTGTCACCGGGCTTCATATCATAGGCTGTTCCGCCGATAGTCAGAATTATTCGCCCTTCAAGAAGATAACCTGTCTGCTCATAATCGGGATGATTATGTGAAGGAAGCTTGTGATCCTTTTTCATTGAGAATTTACTCATCAATGTGTCTTTTCCATATACCGTGGTCTTGATTTCAACACCGTCGATCACTGATCTGTAGTTAGCATTATTGTGTTCATTAACCATATTACTATCCCTAAACAGTAAGCAGCGTGTTTCCGGATTTCAAGATCTTAGTGAGCGGTTCACCCCAGTAGATTACTTCAACACCTAACTCTTCCAGATTTTCCGCTACCCCAAGCTGCTCGGCACACGATCTGCATGCAGAGAATTTTACACCTGTCGCTATCATTTCACGTATCCTAAGCCGTATTTTACTATCATTGGCCGCCAGCTCTGCAGTTGCGCCCCAAATTACTATTGTAACCGATTCCCACCAGCCCTTCCTGAGAGCATTGCCGCCGTACATAAATACCATCTTCTCAGCGGTAATAGAATTATCATTTGTCCATAGAATTGTTAAGTCTTTTGTCATTTTATACCCTCGATTCTCTATTAAATAATTTCATTCCAATTCCGGCAGCCGGCCAGAGAAAGGTTACCCATAATCCGACAATCAGATATCTGAAAAAATCAGCAATATAATGTTCGGGGAGAATCATTTTTACTCCGGTCATTACAGCTACAGTTATCGCAAGGCCCAATAAATAGCGGAAGACCTTTCTTAGCCGCCCGGCATCGGTAGCTGAAAAATCAAAATATCTTCTCTCGAGAAAAAAACCGTATACAGCCCCGGATGATATCCCTGATATTTTGAAGAAGTGATCAACCTTCATACTCCCCTTGAGATAAACCAGATCTACTATCAGCAAAATTATAGTAAGCAGGATAAAAACAGCCTGTATTCGGAAAAAAATTATTCGAAGCTTTGCATGATCATCATAATATTTATCTGTGATTGTACAGAAGATATATGCAATTATTACACCCAGAATGAGTCCACCGATTACATCAATCGGCCAGTGAACACCAAGATAGATACGGCTTACACCGATGAGCAGAATAATCAGAATTGCAATAATCGTGAACCATCGCTTACGGATAATCTGGGAAAGGGTGATAAAAAATGTCGTAGATCCCTGCGTGTGACCGCTGGGGAACGAATACCCTATTGCTGTCTCCACCCTTTTGCCGCTGATATAATCTAGTTTTTCAAAAGGTCGCGGGGTGTGAAAGACTAACTTAAGAACCGCATTCAGCAGAGATGAATAGAGAAAGGCCGTCGCAAGCTTGAAACCTTCCCGTTTTGAGATATTCCAGTAAATAAATGCTATTACAACAATGAAGAAATACTGCTCTCCAAGCATAGTTATTAATTCAGCAAGCCTGTCCAGTTGCGGTGTGGCAATGTCCTTGAAAAATAAAAGAAGTTCCTGCATTCTTAAACTATGCGGCCTGAGATCTTTTTTGTCAATTATTTAATTCAGATGACAGCAATTCTCAATTTAGCAGTAGTTGTTTCTAAATCTTTCGCTTGCATCCTCCAACACCGCTCAAAAATGGTCGGCAGACCTCAAAATTTTTTAACGGCACCGAAACCTGCAAGCAACACCTCATAAAACTACTAAATGGAGAGTTATTGACATATCTGAAGCATTATTTAAGTTATTTCTAAGATGCAATGACACTAAAATAAAAATTCAGGGATTTGTTTGATTTTGAAAACGCTTCCGAAGGTTAAATCTTGAATTGCTGATCAGATGGTTTATTAAACTACTCATACTCTGCCGTAAACTCGAACCGGCCCCGAACAGTTTTTTCTTTCTTTAGTTCATTCAGCTCAGACAGCTTCAGTTCTTTCTCTTGTCTGGTGACGACCGGGAAGCCATAAACATTATTTTCATACTTCGGCAGATTCTTACGCTCAATATAATCCTCGATAAACACCCGATGCTGCTGCGGCCGCTAACTAACGCTGCAACAATGCTGGTTCCGGTACCGATGAAGGAATCGAGAATGGTGTCGCCTTGAAGTGAATACATATTTATAAGTCTGTAGGGCAGCTCATATGGAAATGCGCCGCTACGAGGCGCCACTGAAGTTCCACACATCGGAAAACCAGCTGTTTCGCTCCTCCCAGAAAAAGGCGGATTCACGCCTGAGCCCCTGCTCCGACGGTAAAAAACTGCGGCGGCCGCCCTTTCGGAAAACAAGAATATATTCATGCTCGAGGGTAACGTATGCACCGGAGGGAAGAGTGCCGGAACCCATAAATTTATTCGGAGCATTCGTGGGTTTAAACCAATGAATCATCGGAAGACAGTCAAACCCGCCCGGTTTCAGCACACGAAGGCATTCACCCCATACGCGGTCGAGCGACTCATTCATGAATTCAAAGGCGGATTTTCCGTCGTGCTCCGCCAGAGCTTTCCCGGTTTTATCAGACATGCCGGAAAATATTTCATCCTAAATCTTTATCATTGGATAAGGCGGAGAGGTTACAATTAAATCAATGGTGCCGTCGTCAATCTCCGACATCGAAAATGACGATTTAAAATAAACAGAATGATGCAGACGCATGCAGTTAGACTATCAGCAGCCGATATAAAATGCAAATTGATTTAAAAGATTAAAAATATTTCGCTCACTTGCTGTTAGCTCTTATCTATTGTATAAATAAAAACCGATATGATATTACGCCGTTTTTTTGTACTTACAATAATACTATTGATGCTCCTGCCTGCTGCAATCTTCGCCGCTGATAATTTCTGGGGTGATAAAAATGATGAAGAGCTTCTAAGCTATCTCATGTCCGAAATGGATGATGAACAGCTTCTGGCTCAACTACTTCTGCTCGGGTATATGGGAGATAGTCCTTCGCGGGAAATTATTGAATGGATTTCAGAAAAGGAGATCGGGGGGGTAAAGATATTCGGATGGAATGTCGGCAGCCTGAAATCACTGGCTTCAAGTGTGGCGGATATGCAGACCGAAAGTCAGAATACCGAATTTAAAATACCGCTTTTCATCGTTACCGACCAGGAAGGCGGCTGGGTTCGGCACATCCATTCCGGCACAACTGAGACTTCAGGGAATATGTCGCTTGCTGCGAGCCGTATCCCTTCCGATTCATTTAAAACCGGTTACTATATCGGCATGGAGCTTCGCGCACTTGGAATTAATATGAACTTTGCACCCACTGTTGATGTTTATTCCAACCCCAAAGCTCATGTAATAGGCCCTAGAGCCTTCAGCGATGACCCTGTTCTGACGGCTGTTTTGTCGACAGCATATTATAAAGGTATGGATCAGGCTGGTATAATCTGCACGGCAAAACACTATCCCGGTCACGGAGACGCCGACAAGGATTCACACGGTGCTCTGCCCGTCATCAATGCCGATATGCAGACAATCTGGGACAGAGACCTTCTGCCCTACCGTTATCTGGTTAAAGAAAATATTCCGGCTATAATGAGCGGACATCTTGCCTTTCCCGCGATTACCGGTGATGAAACTCCAGCCAGCCTTTCGCCGCTGATGCTGAAAGATATTCTACGTGAAAAAATCGGTTTTAAGGGGCTCGTCATTACCGATGATCTGATGATGAACGGAGTGCAACTGCTTCCGATGAACACAGCCGAGATATGCAAGGCCGCTGTCATGGCGGGCAATGATATCATTCTCGTCTCACGAACTCCTGAAATCCATAAAAAGATATGGACTTATCTCAACAGAGAATTACGACTTGATTCCGATTTTCGTTCAGCAGTAAGAAGTTCTGCCGAAAGGGTTATTAAAACAAAGATTCAATATCTTAGGGGTGAGACTGCCGTTCCTCTTATCCCGGATCCTGAGCAGACAGATATGTTAATCCCCGATGAAAACGGCAGTACTTTCTTTTTTGATCAGGCAGTCAGAAGCACAACATTAATTCGCTCAACTGGACCTGACGGAATAATACCGAGTGGGAAGATTCTTCTAACCGGACAGCTTGACCGTTTCTTCAGCGCAGGAAGAGCAGTTTTCCCGGAAGCTGATATTTTTCGTTTCGACTATACTCCGTTTTACACCGCTTCTGAATCTGTGAAGCGACGGCTTTCGTCCAAAGCGGAAGATTATGACACAGTTATATACTGTCTTGCAAATCCCAACAGTGCCGAAACTCTGAAGGCATTAAATGGTATAAACGCCAATCTCATAGTTCTATCAGTCCTGACTCCAGTATATCTCAGAGAAATGGACTGGGTCGAAAATGCTGTTGCAATTTACGGTACATCAAATGATTCATTCAAAGCAGGTTTCGCTGCACTAAGCGGTAGTATAATACCGTCAGGTATACCACCCATAAAGTTTTAACAGGAGAGCTTTTTTTGTATTTCTTTAAATCAAGAAGAATATGGGATAACTGGAGTAAGGCTTCCACCCCGGATTTTCAGGATCTCCTTCTCTTCCTGAAACCCGGTGAACATACCTCGGTACCTTTCACATCAAGACTTCTTAATGCATCACAAAAACCAGATTCACATATGCTTAACCGTAATACAGTTCTTATTGAAAGAAAATCAGGCAGAATCACTGGAGCACTTATGCTGTCGCCTGAAGGGATAGTCTGTCCTGTATTATCGAACGAAAGCAGTCTTGAACCTCTGCATCGAATGGTAAACAGCTCATCCTACTATAAAAAAAAATATCTTACTCTTATGGGTGCTGTTGATGACATTTCAGAATTTGAGAAACTCTTTACGAACAAAAAAAGACTTTCGGTAGACTACAAACTCTTATGCAGCAGATCAGACAGTCTTTCCGATAGGATCAACAGTTATCTCAATTTAAAAGAAGCATCCCGAATGGATATTACTATACACCGGGCATTGAACAGCGATCTTGAAAAACTGATGCCGCTTCGGAAAGCCTATGAGATAGAAGAAGTAATTCTTAATCCGAATAATTTCAACGAAGGCTCGTGCCGCAGACGGTTCGCTCTCACCATAGATGAACAGGCTGTTTTTTATGCTGAGAACAGGGGGATTCCCATTGCTACAAGCTGTATTAATGCCTGCGGTATTGACTGGTTTCAGATAGGCGGTGTTTACACTCTGCCTGAATACAGAGGCAGGGGAATCTCTGCAATGCTCATGGCAAGACTTGCTGAACATGCAGTTTCAACACAAAAGGATCTGACTCTGTTCGTAAAAAAAGATAATCCTGCGGCGATTAAACTCTATAGTAACTGTGGATTTAAAAAGATGGACGGTTACAGGATAAGTTATCTCGAAAGCAGGTAATTGACAATGATTCTGTCGGAATCCGGAAATTCCAGCATTTTGAGCTCGGAGATATCAGCCCAGCGAACCTGCTGATGTTCCGTTTTACTGAAATTCTCGTTTTTTAGTTCAATACTGTAAGCCAGGAGCCGGTATTTCTTCGATCCGTTGTTGAAACCGCCTTCGCAGAGTTTCTCCACTACATCTATAGGGACACTGAGTTCTTCATCATATTCCCGGACAAGTGCGCTCTCGGGGGTTTCGCCTTCTTCAAGCTTCCCCCCCGGGAATTCCCATTTCACTCCGATACTCGTTCCGGGTTTTCTCAGTGCTATCAGCACCTTACCGCCTTTTTCAGCTACTCCGGCTACAGAAATATTCATAGAAAGCTTTTAGAGAAGGAGTACACGCGGAATAAAAAAGTGGATTACTCCGAAGATAACAGCAACAATTCCGATAAATGAACCGTTTCGTGCGAAAAAGTCGTTAAGTTTCTCACTTGAACTTGTCTCTGATCTGTCTTTATAATAGTCGAGTGTAAGCGCTATTCCTACAGCGATATTGCAGAGCGCTGGCAGAAGATCACCGGCAACTGTAACATCCATGGATGATAAAAGCTTTAGAATTCCTACAATAAAAGAAAGTATTCCAACAACAATTTTTAATGTTGTTCTTCCTTCAAAAAAATCAGTAAAAATCCTGAACCCGCTGATTCTTTCAACCATGGTTTCTGAAGCAAGACCGAAGCCTCCAAGAAGATTTAACAATATTGACAGAAAGTATATTTGTACCATAATGCCCCTACCTCCATAGAATTCTATATTTAAAAGATTATCTCAAACACCCTTGATGGTCAACTCAATTATTCTTGTTTTACTCCGATCGAAAGAGTACGTTTTGTTCCATTAATCTCAAGATCTACCATCGCCTTTTTTTTATCATCATCCGATGCTTTAAATTCAGCCCTCAACACCCTCGGTTTGCCTGCTTCCGAAGGCAGAAGATCCACAGTGTCAATTGTTTCGTCGCGGCCTTCGATATAAAAAGAGGCTGAAACGAGCCCGGCTTCCTGAGGGTTATCTGTTTTAGTCTCGACCTTCATGCTGACGAGCACAGTTCCGTCATATTCATAGGCTTTAAGGCTTGCTCTGAACCCGTCGATTCGGGCACTGCTGCGGCCTCCGAGCACTATAGGTGCGAAGATCATTGTGAACAGTAGAATAATAGCAATGTCGGCAAGGATGATCATATTCCGCTTGTTCATCGTGAACAACTTTGATTTCTTCATTATCCTTTTTGTTTCATCGGAAAGCATTGCCTCGCGTTCTTCACGGTTATAGTGAAAATGATGTTGGCCCGGGTCATGGGATTCCGGCATTCTGCCGCCTTTTGATGCCATCAGAAACTCCTTCCTGTGTAATTGAGCAGCTCATCGGCTGTAAACCACTGCCGCTCTTCACCGCATAGTTTGGCGGCTCTTAAATGAACAGCCGCTCCGAGTACTGCCGCATCGAAGAGCTCAACTCCCGAAGCAGCATATCCACCGATAATTCCGCATAATACGTCGCCGCTGCCTGCTGTTCCCAGACGCGGGTAACAGCCGTCGACAACAGCCGATCGCCCATCGGCTGCCGCAATAAATGTAGTTATTCCTTTCAGAAGCACTACAGCGTTCAACCTTTCAGCGGCAGCCGCCACTGCTGAATAAGGATCGGCGGCTATATCGAAATCGGGAAAAAGCCTTCTGAACTCACCAGGATGAGGCGTCAGCACCCAACGTCCTTCCAAATCCGGAGGATTGCCGGTTTCGGCTGTAATCCCGGCCAACAGGGTAACCGCGTCTGCATCAAGCACTCCACGGCTGCCGGCAATAATTTTCTTAAGCTGTGCCGTTCTCCTGTCAGTCACACCCCATCCGGGTCCTGCTGCTGCGGCCTGATACCGGCTGAGATCAGGTACGGCAGCCTCCCCTTCCGGTGCAGGTTTGACCATGACGGCCTGGTGCTTTGCCGCTAGAACTGCATAGGAATCACTGTCCGCAAAAAGACTGACTAAGCCCGTTGAAGTTCGAAGAGCCGCCTCTGCACAAAGTGATGCTGCACCGCTAGTGCCGGGGCTTCCTGCGAACACCGCAAGATGTCCGCGGCTGTTTTTATAATCACCGGGGCTGAGCTCGGGCATCATCTGTTCCGCATCGCTGTCGGTAACCAGCTGCCAGTCCCTGCCGTCGCTCTCGCAGCCCGAAGCGTTTAAGAGGTCCCGGGGGAAGCCTATGCGGACAGTATGAATTATGCCGCAGAAAGGCCTTGCTTCGGGAAGATACATACATCTTTTGGGGCGGCCGACTGTGAAAGTGAAATCAGCATCAACGGCCGGATATCCCGAGCGGAACTGATCACCGATTCCGCTCGGGATATCGATAGATAGTTTATACGCTTTTGAGGCGTTAATTCTTTCTGTTAGGGCCGCGGCAGGTTCTCGAAGAGGACCGTTTACTCCGGTTCCGGACAATCCGTCGAATATTATTTCAGCATCCTCTATTTTTTGATAGGCCTCGGTCTCAGATTCACTGTCTTCAGCCTTGATTATCCTGATTCCCAGATTTCTGCAGAGATTCAGATGAAATTCAAATGATTCAGTTCCATTCTCCTTTGTAATTACTATAGTGACAGGATTTTCCATGAGAGAGAAAATCTGCCGCGCGATTACAAGGGCATCACCACCGTTATTTCCGCTGCCGGCCGCACAGACAACCGGCCTCTTCCCGCTGAAATCAACAGCAGATTCCGCTGCCTGGAGAATTCTTATGCCGGCATTCTCCATAAGAAGAAGTCCACCGAAACCGCGTTCTTCGATAGATATTCTATCAATTTCTTTCATTCGGAATGAACTTACTATATTCACTCTGCTGCTCCTCTACAAATCGATCACTTCGCCACCAGACCACTTCGGCGTCATATTCCCGGCATACGATCGCTGAGAATATTCCGTCCGGATTAATATGATAGTTGCGGAAAAAAATATCCTGATCTGAAAACTCTATCAGCCCTCTGCCCTTGACGGCTCCGTCTTCAGCTACAACCGTCAGACGGTAAACAGATCCTTCATACGGGCTTATCATAAAAAACGAGGGCCCGCGGGCGACTCCGACAAATTCATTCAGATACTCATGTTCTTTTTCTTCAAAGATTACCGGTTGCTCTGATTTAACAATGTTTTTCGGCAGATCCATATTCATAGTATATGCCTGTGCATCAAGGTCATACCCAAGCATCACCGATTTATAAAATTTAATCATCCGGGCTTCGTTTTCAGTATAGTAATCAACTTTAAGATACAGGGTTCTCGTATTTATATCCGGTACAATATTCTCAATCGAAAGGGTAACAGCATCTTCATCCATCGGTATAAGATCATTCGTATAGCTAATCCTGTAGAGGGGATCTCCTCTATGCGTAAACCAGAATATCTTCCATCCCGATGTATTTCTTGTTACTACTATAATTTCATCATCAGTGTTGGCATATAATGCATGGATGTAAGGAAAAGGAGTACCTCCCGGGCCTTCCTGACCGATGTATGCGACAAATTCGCCGTGATCGTTGAACCGCAGGACAATTCTATCGAGTCTCACATCATCCTCATCATCATATTCCCATCGCTGTTCAGAGATCTGATCATCAATCAGAAGATCTCCTGATCCTGTTTTAACAATTTCTCCGGGATCTCTCAGTGGGAATTTATAGGCAGCACGTGTCACATCCGACGCAGCTGCTCTTTCGGTACCGAGAATTACCGGTTCAGGATTTCTGCTGCCGTTATAATAGAGTGATATCAAATCGCCGAAGGATGAGAACTCCATGACCTTCGATGACTCGCCGTTGGAAATAAAGAAAAAACCGTCCTTCATGAACACCCTTGTTTTTGAAAGAGTGTTAACGCCGTCGAACTGCTGAACGAAGAGGTGATCCTCCATTTTCCCGATAGGCATGGAGAAAAGCAGTTCACGCTCAAGCATTGCTTCTTCCTGCTCACATGAAAGCAATGATACGGCAGTGAAAATAATTATTGAAAGGGTGATAAATACGCGGTTCAATCTCATATTTTGATACTACTATCAGGAAGAAACTTAGTCAAATGATAATGGGATATACAATCTATACACTTTAAGGTAATTTTATATTATATTAAAATGATAAAATCAGGAGAAAAAATATGCTTAAGAAAATAATTACCTCGGTGGTAGGCTCAAAGCATGAGAGAGATCTGAAAGAACTGCTGCCGATTCTTCATAAAATAAACGCGAAAGAAACCTGGGCGATGGCATTCAGGGACGAGGACTTCGCTGTACAGACAGAAACCTTTAAATCAAGGATTAAAAACGGCGAAGACCTGGATATCCTTCTTCCCGAAGCATATGCAATAGCTCGCGAAACAGCAAGAAGGGCTCTCGGCGAGCGCGCGTACGATGTACAGCTTCTCGGCGGTATTGTTCTCCATCAGGGCAAGATAATGGAGATGAAGACAGGTGAAGGAAAGACCCTCTCGAGTGTTTCCGCAGCCTATCTCAATGCTCTTTCCGGAAAGGGTGTTCATATTGTCACGGTCAATGATTACCTCGCCGAGCGTGATTCCCTGTGGATGAAACCGGTTTACAATCTTCTTGGCTTGAGTGTCGGCTCAATTCTATCCAATATGGACCCTGAAGCAAGACAGAAGGCATATGCCTGTGATATTACCTACGGAACTAATAATGAATTCGGTTTTGATTACCTCAGGGACAATATGAAATGGGGAGCAGACGACAGGGTTCAGCGCCGGCATAATTACTGTATCATTGATGAAATTGACTCGATTCTTGTTGATGAGGCACGGACACCGCTTATTATTTCGGGTGCAGCTGACGATGACACATCAAAATTCAATCAGGTTAACGCTCTTGTAAACCGTCTTAAGGAATGTGAAAAAGATCCTGAAACCGGAGACTATCCTGAAGAGGATCTGGTCGGCGATTTTAAACTTGATGAAAAATCCAAGAAGGTTATATTTACAGAAGACGGAACGAACACGATAGAAAATGCTCTGCAGAAATCAGGGGCGATAAAAGATTCTCTCTACGATGATGAAAACTTTGAGTATATTCACTACTTCACTCAGGCTATACGCTCACACCACCTCTACACGAAGGATGTTGACTATGTTGTTGAAGATCGTCAGGTGCAGATAGTTGATGAATTTACCGGACGTATCCTGCACGGAAGACGATACTCCGATGGTCTGCACCAGGCGATAGAAGCGAAGGAAGGAATAAAGGTTGCCAGACGTAACCGCACTCTCGCCACAATTACCTTTCAGAATTACTTCAGAATGTATGATAAGATCTCGGGCATGACAGGTACAGCCGATACCGAAGCGAAGGAATTCAACAGCATATACGGCCTTGATGTAGTCGTTGTACCGACAAACCGCCCGGTCACCAGATTTGATGATGATGATGTAATCTATTTCAATGAAGCGCTCAAGAATAATGCAATCTGTGATGAGATTGCCCGGGTTCATGAAAAAGGGCAGCCTGTTCTAGTTGGTACTGTAACTATCGAAAAATCAGAGCGTATCTCAAAATTGCTTGTTAAACGCGGAATCAGACATGAGGTTCTTAATGCAAAGAATCATTCACGCGAGGCGTTGATAATCGCCGAGGCGGGAGCTGAGAGTTCTGTAACCATTGCTACGAATATGGCCGGCCGCGGGACCGACATCAAACTCGGAGGAAATCCGGAATTCAGGGCGCGAAAGAAGGTCGGAACCGAGGCATCAGAAGCGGATTATAAGAAGGCCTATGAAGATGAGTATCAAAAGTCGAGAAAGGGCTATGAGCGCGTAAAAGAACTTGGAGGGCTCTACATCCTAGGCACCGAACGCCACGAATCGAGACGAATAGACAACCAGCTTCGCGGACGTTCAGGACGGCAGGGAGATCCGGGTGAATCCCGATTCTTTCTCAGCCTCGATGATGATCTGATGCGGCTGTTTGCAAGAGATTCTCTACGCTCCATCATGGGCAGAGCCGGCATGGAAGACGGCGAACCCCTCTATCACCCATTAATCAACAAGGCGATCGAACGGGCGCAGACAAGGGTTGAGGAACGTAACTTCGAAATAAGAAAACATCTGCTTGAATTTGACGATGTACTTAACGAACAGCGGAAATTCATCTATTCACAGCGTGACGATATTACTCAGCATGCCGACCTGACCCCCAGAATTATTGATACGGCCGATGAGATGATCGACGACATGCTTGAAATCTACCGTGAAGAGGGTTCAAAAGACAGCAGTCAGGCTCTGCACCAGCTGCTCGAGAGTTTAAAACTCAATTTCTTCTATGAACCCGAATCGGTAGATGATTTTTCCTCTCTCGGTCTGGATGATAAAAAGCAGTACATCATTGATTACATCAAAGATGATATTGAGTCAAAGATTGAAAAACTCGGCACAGCGAACTTCAATCAGTTTATCCGATATGAATATCTGCGCAGGATTGATACTAAGTGGCAGGAACACCTTGAGCAGCTGGAAGCTCTTCGTGAAGCGGTATACCTGCGGTCCTACGCCCAGAAAAACCCCCTGCTCGAATACAAGCTTGAGGGTTTCGACATCTTCGACCGTCTGATTGTAGACATAAAATCCAACATCGCTCAGAAGGTGATTAAGGTCAGAATCAGAAAAAGTGAACGGACCTCTCGCAGACGTGAACCTGTCGGAGCCATGCAGGAGAAGCATTCTGCTATTGGAGCCTTTGCTGGCGGCGGAGGTGCGGCGGCGGTCAATGCTGAACGCCCCGAAGCAAAAGGCGGCGCAGGTGTACAGGTGACCCGAAGCACACCGAAAATAGGACGAAATGACCCATGCCCCTGCGGAAGCGGAAAAAAATACAAACACTGTTGTGGGGCCTAGC
>DMKD01000412.1:0-795 GCA_003454605.1 Spirochaeta sp.
CAATGTAATGATAAATATTGTTAATCTAATTGTTTTCATATCCTAGTCCTCATCCTCAATAAAAATCAGATTTGTAGTGTAATCAGACTGCGATGCCCTTACACCTTCATCTGTTCCGGCAATATATGAAAATGCCAGACTGTCATCAGGCGCGAGTATTTCAGCCTTTCTGAAATTTTCTCCGGCGATCTTTACATCACCCGCATTATATTCAATGCGGGCCGCATTGAGCAGTATTTTCCCGTAAAGGGGAGTCTCGTCCTTACCCTTCTCCTTGAGCTGCTCTAAAATATCATAGAAAATATTAAGTGATTGCTTCTCCCGACCCCTGAGGGTTTCAAGATTGGCCAGATTCACAAGTGCGGGAATATATGAGCGGTCGCGGGACACGGCTTTATTAAAAGCATTCTCAGCTGCCGGATAATCTGAAAATCTAGAATATGCGACGCCCAGACGGTTATAATCCTGCTTCTTTCCGCGGCTGTTTGCCTTGTCGACGTAAAAGGCTATACATTCTGATCTAATTGCATCAAGATCCTCAGTGACGGATGAAACAAGAATGTCGGCGCTGCTGTAGCGAAGACCGAGATCACTTTCCTTCAATCCGACCGGTCTGAATACGGCCTGCGCTTCATGGGTACGGGTGAATCCCCTTTGCTCAGGTTCATTATCCCAGGCATGCCATTCACCGCTCCCGCGCTTCCAGGCCTCATTGAAATTTGACACCCCGATCAGAGTTATCTCTACTGGTATCCAAAGCTCACCATCAAGGTTGATCATCAAATCTCTGGATGG
>DMKD01000412.1:833-4109 GCA_003454605.1 Spirochaeta sp.
TGCATAGATGTGTCCCGGTATAGTTATGTAGGCAGTTTCAATACCGAGAGTCTCAAGCAAACTGCAGTAAAGGACTGTCAGATCATCGCAGTCTCCTGTAATTCGCTTCAGGGTATCACGCGGTAAGCTGACAGAATCAACCACCTCTAGATTGCTCTGGGCAGAAGTAAAGGGAGATGAGGGATCACTCTGATAGAGACAGCCCTGAGCAGTCAATCCATTAAAAATGTTTACTGCCTCCTGAATCTGCTTATTGTACCCCGGAAGGGAGACATCCTTAACTGATTGTCTTACATAACTCGAGTAGTTCCGAAGCGCGCTGTCGGCAGGGGTTATAAATGCTGCAACCTTCCTCTCATCATCCCAGGTAAGAGCGGTCTTATCGTGGAGATCGAATGAAACCGGCTGCCGCTGTTCAACCAGTCTTTTTCTGTAATCATAGGTTACGATTAGCTCACCAGTATACGGGGTTATACCTTCTGCCTGGAAAACATTTTCATTGAAGGCCGCATAAACCGGAACCTCAACTGTTTCCCCTGCTCCTAGTTCATCTATGACATGGCAGCTTGTAGGCGCATCCATTAGTCCAGACTGATAAAATGATATTTCCACATTGGTGAGAGCAAAGTCTTCTTTATTTGATATTTCAACACTGCCGGCAGGGTTCTTCACATAGTAGCTCTGCATAGCAGCGAATACCACCGGTAGTTCTATCTCGCTGAATTTGAGGCTGCGGATAAGCGAAGCGGCGGAATCAGGATCTTCTCCAAAACGATAATGGAGAGATACTCCTATACCAGCGGAAAACCCGTCAAAATCTGTCAGTTCAACACCAGCAGGGGGAAGCGATTTCTGATATTTTACCCGTGGTTTTACTTCAATACAGAGATTATATGATGGATCAAGGGCTATGCTCCCCGATGCTTCAGCATAGATATACGACATTGAATAGATTGCTTCATCAGATAACTTAGAAAATAAAGCCTGAGAATATCCGCCTGAGAGGGCACCGCCGATTTCAAAATCTTTTGAAAAGCGATTAGCATATCCCATCCCCAAACCTCCGAAGATAGTCATAAAATCCCATTTATCTCCATCATCGAGATATCCGCGGGAATCATACTGTCCGATACCTAGTTGGAGCATAGGCTGTAGTGACGGAGCAAAGGGCAATGGAAGCCTGAAGGCTGCTGAAGCTTCAAAAATATTAAAGTCGGATCCATAGTCAGAAAAGGGTGTTACAGACTGATATTCGACAGCGAGAGAAAAGGGAAATTGATAGTAAGTATTGTAGTCAGTTTTATTTGTATCCTCAGCAAATGCAGAAACAGCTAAGCAGGCAAAGATCGAGAGTGAGACAAACATTTTTTTCATCATTATTTGCTCCATTAAAAATGAGTTTTATATGATTTATTTAATAGGATTATATCACATCAGGTCCTGAGAAACATTATAGAATTAATTTTAGGTGATAAAAGTGGCAGCTGTATGAAGATTGCCCGTACATTTCGACCTGACAGATGCACTGCTCAAAATGAGCTGTCACTGACACCTTCCGGGCTTATTTTCTTCTTTACACCCCGGCCTACTCACGGTTAGAATAATTGTATGAAAAAATCCGTATTTAAAATTTTATTACTCACCCTCGTAATGCTGGCAGCAGCTGCCTGCGCCCCGCCTCAAACAAAGACCAGTGTTGAATCGCTTGAATTGTCGGTAAGAGAGATTCTTGAGCTGCCCACATATGAGCAGATCTACCGTGATATCGTATACGTCGGAGAACAGCAGAAGATTCTTTTTATCACGACAACAGATAAGGAAGTCCTGTTCTCTATCGATATAAGGGTTCAAGCCGGCATTAAAAATGCGGGACTCATTACAATAGAAATTACCGGTATCAACGAAAACGGAACAAAGTCAGCGGTGGTACATCTGCCTGCAGCCGAGGTGCTGCTTGTTGATGCCGATGAAAAAAGCATTGAGCAGTATTTCATAAAGGAACGCGGCGGTGAGATCTCACGCCTTGAATACTATGATGAAATCAACAGGAAAAAAGAGGAACTCATCCGTACCGCGATTGATGCGGGCCTTCTGAAACAGGCTGATTTTAATGCTCAGCAGCTGATAAGCAGTTTCCTTGCCCTTTCGAATATTGAGGTCAGCAGTTTCAGGGAGGCCGGTAGTGAAATCTAAAAAACACAAGAAACGCCGTCCCCTGCCGCTTAGAATGATTCTTATCCTTCTAATCCTCATTGCCGCCGCAGTCATCATCCTGCTTCTTCAGCGCGGGTTCGAGCTTGGTATTCCCAATCCATTTGTCCGAACCGAAAAGACTGCTGCATCAGATCTGGTCCTGAAACAGGTGAGGGATATCAGCAGACTTAATACTATTGAGTTCATTTATAAGTCGGTATTTCCTCATGATTTAATTGACAGCAGCATCGATCCCGCCAATTTGATGCGACGCTATAAAAATCACGAAACCCTGAGCCTGAAGGAGCTTGAAATGCTCGCGCTATTCGGCATTGCGGCTGAAGCCGGCATTGACCCGGGCGGCACCTCATTCGCAGTTGTTACCGTTCGTATAAAAGCAGGATTTGACTTCCCGGAGAACCTTCCTGAGGACAGCGTTAAAATCGATGCGGAAAATAATGCAGTAGAGATTAGCCTGCCGCCTGTTAATATTACAGAAGTGATTATTGAAGATGCCGACAGCTCAGTCTACGAATATCCCGACCTTGATGTCAGCCCGGAGCAATGGAAAACCCTTACCTCTATTCTATCAAAGGCGGCACAGGCAGAGGCTCAGAGACGCGGAATTCTGGCTGAAGCCGAGTTGAGGGGAAAACAGATCATAGAGAGACTTTTATTGAGTTCCGGATATGNNTATTTCTTAAGCTCTTCGAATGCCTTCTTCACTGCAATGAGGTTTGCCTTTGAGGCTTCGAGTTCACCGTCGCGTGATGAATATTCAAGATTCTTAGCAGCTTCTCCCAAAACCTCCATGCTTAAATTTAGCGCGCTGCCTTTTATTGAATGGGCAAACTCACGGCTTCCTTCAGTGTCTTCCGTAGCAAGAGCTTCTTCAATTTGCGGAATTTGCCCTCCAACCTTTTCAAAATAACTGTTCACCAGTTTTCTAACTGTTTCTTCATTCCCCAGAAAGGTTTCTACAGCTTCCTTAAAATCAAATACTACTCCTGCCGGTTCTTCCAGGCCAGAATCAATTTCATCAGCATCAAGCTCTTCAACTTCTTCTATTTCTTCTATTTCTTC